>JBIKRY010000339.1:0-4796 GCA_044348925.1 Bernardetiaceae bacterium | reverse complement strand
TTGGTTTATTGGAATTACGCCTAATTTGGTAACAGGAGTTTGGACTGGAGGCGAAGACCGAAGCATACATTTTAGAACAACAGATTTGGGGGCAGGTGGTAAAGTTTCTTTGCCTTCTTTTGCATTATATATGCAAAAAAATTATCAAAATAGCAAAATACCTTACCAAAAATCTCATTTTGCAATGGTTTCGATGCCTAATTTGCGTTTAGATTGTATCAAAAATGATTCTATAACAACAGATTCCACAGATATACATAACACTGAAGATATATCGAAAGAATTGAATGAATAAAATTGCTGCTTGTAATTAATGGAACTGTATATTCGCCTTTAGGCGAATGAGATGCAAATATACAGTTTTTAGGTTTTTCGCATCAAAATTATTATTTACCACATAATAACATAGACCACATAGAATATTATTTTTTATTTATTTTTTTAGTGAAAATTAGTGAAAAATCTGCGTTATTCCGTGTGTTCTGTGTTATCCTTGTTCCAGCATTTAGCAAACAAATACCCCAGATTACATAAAAATTACTTGTCAATTTTGGTGCGGAAAACCTATACATCACTTACATTAATTACTTAGCATTAATTTCCAAATACTACAAATCAATAGACAAATTAAAGAAAAAGGCGTGAGATATTTCCAGCAAAGAGTCATTAATTGGTCTATTCTTAGGCGTGGATATGTCCAACGTATCCACATTTTTAAGAAAATAATACAAAAAGTTTTGCTAAATAGCCAAAATATTCCCCAACATAAGGCAGAATAGTGATAGGCTTTGCCACTTGTCCAAGTAGCAAATTTTAATATTCCAATATTTGGTAATGGACTATTCCACGCACCCAAAAACAAAATAACAAGTAACAGACTCATTAACAACAACATAGCATATTCTGCGAGCATCAATATTGCAAATTTCACGCCTGTATATTCGGTATGAAAACCTGCAATAAGTTCAGATTCTGCTTCTGGCAAGTCGAAAGGTGTACGATTGGCTTCGGCAAGGGAGGCTATGAAAAATATTACAAAAACTATTGCCAAAATAGGATAACGAAAAATATTCCAAGTCAAAAATCCGCCAATTTTTGTAGTTTCTAATGCTTCCAAACCAATTCCTAAAAAATAATTTGTCTGCGAACTAAATATTCCTTGTTGTAGGCTAATGCTTTGTAAATCCATACTTTGCGAAATGACTACAATACACAAAATAGAAATACCTAATGGAATTTCGTAGGAAATAATTTGGGCAACAGAACGAATAGCACCAAACAAGGCGTATTTGTTGTTAGAACCCCAACCTGCTGCCAAAATTCCTAAAATATCTAAAGAAATAATAGTAATTAAAAATAATAAACTAAGTTCTATGCTTGTATCTCCATGATGGTGGGACAAAGGTATGAAGGCAAATCCCGAAAATACAGCTACAAAAAATAAAAATGGTGCAAGAGCAAATAAGATTTTATCGGCATTGCTTGGAGTAATGGCTTCTTTTTGTACTAATTTTAGTAAATCTGCAATGGTCTGTAGCAAGCCAAATTTGCCTGTTTCCATAGGACCCAGACGGTCTTGTATAAAAGCCGAAACTTTGCGTTCTGCATAGACAACAAAAATAATATATACTAAAACAAATGGTAAAAAGAATAAAATATTAAGCATACCAATAAAATTTGTGGAAGTAATTTGGCTGTAATAGGGGTTTGGTAAGATACACTTTAGTAAGGTTTATAGCAAAAAAATTATACTACAAACCTTAGGTTATGGTGATTAAAATAACTTAAATCGTAAAAAACCAGCCGAAAAAGATAAAGTATTGCCACCACTTTCTGCATTATAGAGGTAAGAAAGCAAATCTCTTGTAGCAAGTCCTGTTTCGAGCCAACGTTTTCGCAACGAAAATACAATGCCCGCAGGAATATTAACACGACTTTGATTACCTCCCAAACTAATACCTGTAGAAATACGCACAAAACGAGTTAATCTATATTCGCCTCCTATAGTTACCAATGTTTTTTGTAAATTTCCAGACACATTATTACGTGGTACAATTACATCAACGCCTAAATGGAAAGTACGAAAATACTCATAACTTGTACCCACACGAACTACACTTGGCAATTCTTCGGTAATGCTTGGGCTGCCTGCCAATTTTAAAGCCGCAGAGTTACCTGCAAGTCTAAATGTATTAGAGGACGTAGCTAAAATATTGTAACCATTTAAACCTGTTCCTTCGATGGCTTGTAATTTTTCGTTTTGTAATTTATAGGTGTTGCCTGTCCATTCTATAGAGCCAATATTGGTAACTGCTGCTCCAAAATACCAATTTCGTTTGATTACAAAATTTAGCCCAAAATCCATTGCAAATCCATTTCCTACACTTTCGGGAGTCAATAATTTGGAAAACTGCGATGCACCATCAGTAAAACCTTTGAAAGTTGCCCCATCTTTTGGTGCATCTTCTAATCCTGTGATGCCCAAAGTTGGCGAAAGAGAAATATTATTTCGAGTTAATTGCCCATTTTCTGCACTAATATCTATCAAAGCAATTCCTTTCAAATATTTCATTCCCATACCAATATGTGCCGAAAAATTATAGCTATCATAGACTTTTGTGCCATAACTTAGGTTAAATTCTCGATACCAAGACATAGAAAATCGTGAACCGTCTAATATTTGTCCGTAGTTTTTGGCATTTTGTGCATCTATAAATCCTACTACGGCTTTATCTCGTTGTTCCTGTGTAACATTTGCATCATTTTTTATACGTTTTCCGTCTGTTAGTTCGAGGTCTGTAAAATAAGTAGAGTTAGTACCTAAAAATAAAATATTGGAACTTGTGGAATTAAGGTTTGCAAAAAACTGAAAACGGTCTTTCATTGCAAAAGCAAAACCTCCAACTTTAGGAACATGAATAGCAGCTCCTACTAACATAAAATCGATGTTAATAGAATTAGCTTTATTAGAAAATTTCTCTACTGCTTTTTGTTTTTCTTCGTAACTAAAATTGGTGGCTGTAGGGTCAAAAATAGTTTGTGCTAATTCGCCACGTGATAAACCTTCGGAAAAGAAAGAGGCATTAAATTCCATAAATCCTAAAGTAAGCATAGGGTCTCTAAAACTTCGTCTTACGCCAAGGTTGGCAGGATTTACGCCTATACATTGATAGTCTGTTGCAAAAGTAGTTGCTGCACCACCTCGTCCTGTGGCTGTGAAGGCACTCATTTCGAGTTGAGCAAAACTTTGAAAAGAAAGAAATAGCAGTAGAAAGACAATAAAAATAAAGTGTGCAGAAAGTTTTGTATAGTTCATAGATTAAATTACAAAATGAAACTTAAAAGTATAATTTTTTTTGAATAAAAGCTATTTTTTTGTTTTTTTATTGCCTAAACTTACATAATTTAATAAAAAAATAATTAAATTATTTTTCTGTATTTATTTTACGACAACAATAAACAAAAAATGTCGCAATATACAAAAGTTATATTCTTTTGCTTATTGCGACTTAGCAAGATTATTTTTGCCTATTAGCTTTATTTTTGTTGGTTGCTTTCTTCATATTTGTTTTTGGCTTGGCAATCTCCACACACGCCATATAGAATGAGGGAATGGTGCAACACTTTGAAATTGAGTAATTCACCTGCCATTGTTTGAATACCATGAATACGAGGGTCGCAAAATTCTACTACTTTGCTACATTCGGTACATAGCATGTGGTCATGTTGGCGAAAGCCATAAGATTTTTCGTATTGTGCCAAATTACGCCCAAACTGATGTTTACTTACCAAATCACATTCGACCAGCAAATCTAAAGTATTATAGACAGTTGCGCGGCTAACTTGGTAATTTTTGTTTTTCATACTGATATACAAAGATTCTACATCAAAATGACCTGTACGGGAATAAATTTCCTCCAAAATAGCAAACCTTTCGGGAGTTTTGCGAAGTTGTTTTTTCTCTAAATAGGCATTAAATATTTTTTTTACCTCTTCGTATTTTTCTTTGTTTAACATATTTATTTGAAATAGTCTATCTTTATTAATTAAAATTCTCTGAATTTCTACAAAAATACGATTATTTTGTAGAAATCATCAATAAGTAACAACGATGCAATAAGATTTATGTAGTATAAAGTCTAATTTATTGATTATCAATTACTTAGGTTTTATAAAATAGTAAGTTATTTGCGAAGTTGCTCTATTTGTTCTATGGTCAAATCTGTTAATTCTGCGATAGTTTCATTGTCAAAACCTTTTTTGATAGCATTTTTAGCTATTTTTATTTTGCCCTCGAGTTCCCCTTCAATCTTTCCTTCAATTTTTCCTTCAATTTTTCCTTCGAGTTTCCCTTCTATTCTTCCTTCTTCTCTTGCATACTGCTCGGTTTTTGCCAATACAATTTTTGCAGCCTCTTTGTTTTTGGCTTGTGTCCGTTCTTCAGGGCTTAGGTTCTCAAAATTTATTAATTCTGTAACTTTTTTTATCCCTTCGTTTTGGAGATTTAAAACAGGTCTTTCTGGACTGTGAATAGACTGATGAATTAAATCTAACCAATCTTTTATTGGTTTAGGTGTTTCACTATTTTGGTGATTGGAATTTAAACACACAAACTGATGCCCATACAATTCCCTAATTTCTCCTTGTAAAGTTTGCGGATTTAGGTTCAATAATAAAACTTCGTCTAAAATAGGTTTCCCATTTTTTTCACTTATTTTATATGGGGCAGTTAAAACTATAATTACATATACTGTTTGTTCGAGATAATATTCTTTGCTATTTTTTTGTTGTTCGGC
>JBIKRY010000338.1:0-4803 GCA_044348925.1 Bernardetiaceae bacterium | reverse complement strand
ACGGCACTTTGAGGAGAAGAACTAACTCATACTATAAATATTTCGTGCCTATGGCACTAAAAAACGTAATCCTTAGCTTAATAGCATTGGACTAAAGTCTATGCTACAGCAATTATTCATAAACTCTATTTAAAATATTCTTAAGGTACATAATCAAATTATGTACCTTTGTTTTTATATAGAATTTATATCTATGATAGAATTTATTACAAGACCTATTTGCAATAATTTTGCTATGCTATAAAATCTAAATTTGCTTTTTATTTTTTTTTTCCTACCTTGTAAAAGCATTATCATTATTTAGATTTTTATGAAAATATTTATTACCTTATGCTTGATTGGCAGTTTATCGATGGCTATAGCACAAACCAAACCCAAAAAAGATACGCCTAAAGATACCAAAGCCGAAACCAAACTCGAAACCAAAGTAGAAACGGTTGTAAACCCGCCAGCTACACCTGTAAAATTGCCTACTTGCTTTTATAAAAGGATAGAAGGAATGGTGGGCAAACAAAAGGTAATAGAAATGGATTTGGTAAAAATTGACAGTTTGATAGAAGGCACTTATTATTACAAAAATAATATTACTCCTTTAGAATTGCGTGGCTCTGTAGATGCAATGGGCAATATTACTATCAATGAAATGGGAAAATATGATGTAATCAAAGAAAAATATCCTATTATGGCTACCTTCAAAGGGCTTTTTTATAATGAAGGGCTTATCAAAGGTACACTAACGAGAGTAAAAAATGATTCTATTTATCCCTTCGAACTCAAAGAAGTCTATCAAGAGGGAAGTGGGCAATTTGACCTTATTCGCAAACAAAAAATACATTCAGATTGTAATAATGGCGGTATGTGTGCCAAATTTACGGTCATTTTTCCACAAATGAAAAAAGGGGCAGCTACCGAAAAAATAAATAAACAAATTACCAACGCATTAATTAATCAGTATATTCAACGAAACAATAAAAAAGTTGCCTCTTTAGATGCGTTGATAGAAGATTTTATTGACCGTTATAAAGAGGAAGAAAAAAACTTTGCACAAGTAGATGCAAGCATCAAACCCTCGTGGACACATTACAACGAAATATTAGTGGTATTTAATGCACAATATATTTTGGGTTTGCAATTTAAGTCCTCGATGGCAGAAAGTGGCGAAAAACCACCTGTAGAATTGATGAATTATGAAAATTTTGATATGCTTACAGGAAATTTACTAAAATTGGACGATATTTTTCTCAAAGATTATAAACCAAAACTTACTGCTATTGCCGAAGAAATATTTAGAAAAAACTACGGTTTTGGGGCAAATCAACCTATGAAAGGTTTTACTTTCAAAAATGGGGCATTCGAATTGAATACAAACTTTACTATCAACAAAAAAGGAATTATGTTTCGGTTTAATCCCTACGAAATTGCAACCTATTCTACAGGAGCATCACATATTTTTATTCCATTTGAAAATATTAAACATTTACTAAATCCTAATAGTATTATTGGAGATTTGATGAAAGAATAAATCTAACTTTATCATTTAAACGTATGAACTGCGAAATAAAAAAAGGAATTTTTGTCTTACATACTTGCAATGCAAAGGCTTTTGTGCAATGTAGTGTTTGTCGAAGGTCAGTTTGTCCTGCACATATCGACAAAAGTTCGGGTTCACGTATTGTCTGTGTAGAATGTGCAGCCAAAGAATATCAACAAAATGCCAACACAGCAAAAGGTAAAAAAACTCCAGCTACCTTACGAAATATAGATGTATTAGATGATTTTTGGTATTATAGCACCCGAAATCATTTCTATACAACCTATCAACATTACAAACCCTTTACCGCAAAAGAACAAGAAGAATTTGAAAAAGTTACAGAAAATGAGTTAGACTCTGGAGATTTGAGTCAAGAGGCAAGTAGCTTTTTGGATAGTTAAGATAATGGCAAGCAAATAAGCAATTATACTTTCCAAGTATTCAAGACTTGGAAAGTATAATTTTATGGAATAGTTGCAAGTAAAAACTTACAACTATTTATAGCAGTCAAATTATGGCTTTGCTACTAACTTTTTTTAGTTTTTAGAATTAGGACAGGAACTTTGCTATGAAAAGTAAGTTTTTTGCTTACACTTGTTCGGAAAAGTTTTTCTAAAAAAGTCTTTTCACGTCTTAAGACTGCCATCATATCAGGTTGTTTGCCTGTCATATAATTATCCAAACCTTGCGTAACTGTGTTATCTTCTAAGAGAGAAAAGTGTAAATTTTTTACGTCTTTATATTGTTTTGCTAATTCTTCTAATTTTTGTTGTTTGCTAATACTTTGTGATGGATTTGTATTTACGTGCAAACAATCAATTCGAGCATTGTTGAAATAGCCAGCCCATTCTATCAATTCGTCAATAACAACCGTATCTGCTTTTTCAAAATTTGTTCCGTATGCAATCAAATCTATTTCGGTTAATATGGCTTTTTCGGGTACGATAAGCATAGGGCAGTTTACTACTTCGACAATACTGCTTGCCACCGAGCCAAACATTACTTCATCTACGCCACTTGCTCCTTTTGTTCCCATTACTACCAAATCGTATGCGTCATCTGCGGTCATTTTAGCAATTTCTTTGCCAATAGAACCTAATTTTACCATAGTTTCTATGATTACTTTGCCGCCGCCAAGTTTATAATCTACATCACGATAGGCTTGCACAAAAAGACTTAATTGTTGTGCTAAGTCTTGTTCCGTTTGCTTCATTTTTTCTTTGATAGCAGGTTCATAATCTTCGGAGGCAAGTCCTGCCATAAGCTCGTAACTATGATAAACGGTAATAGATGCACGCATTTGACTTGCAACTGCCAAAGCATATTCTAAAGCAATTGCAGAAGAAGGCGAAAAATCGGTAGGTACTAATATTTTTTCGATGCCGTGATTGGCTGTTCCTTGTAACATAACTTAAATTTTTTGGGTTATTGCCAAGTAATTTGCAAAATCTTTGCCTAAAAGTATTACGCAGCAAACAAATGTAACAAATTTTGGAAATACTATAAAAATATACGATTAGAAATTCTATAAACTTTTGTAGGCTTTGTTATTATGCCAAAAATTACTACGTTTGTTCATAAAATACAACTGCTTGAAGAATACTATATTTGGAAAACCATAAACCAATCTTATATTATGTTTGTTTGCGAAACCCAATTACGAGTACGATATGCGGATACCGACCAAATGGGCTATGCCTATTATGGCAATTATGCGATGTATTACGAAGTTGCACGAACAGAAGTCTTTCGAGGTTTTGCAATGCCTTATAAAAAAATGGAAGATGACGGCATTATGATGCCTGTATTAGAAAATCATTCGTATTATTTAGCACCTGCTTTGTATGATGATTTATTGACAATAAAGGTTTTTATCAAGGAACTGCCAAAAGTTACCATGAAATTTGAGTATGAATTTTATAACCCAGATGGAAAACTAATTCATCGTGGAGATACACTATTGGTATTTATGAAAACTGATACCCGAAAACCTTGCAGAATTCCAGCCTATATTATGGACAAATTACGCCCATATTTTGAAAGCTAAAAGAAGAAGGTGTAATCCATGTAAGTTTTTTGTAGTACATAGCTCTTACTACTTAATCTATTTTTCCATTGTTTGTGTCAAATCTGCAATGGAATTGAAAACTACTTTTGTTAGTTTATTGCGTATTTTTGTGTGCTAAAACTAATAAAAGTAGTTTTTTTGGGCAAGTTTGATGTGCTGGTGGAGTTGGCTGTGGCGACACAGCCAACGGCAAAAAAAATATAGACAATAAGACTAAAAAAGTTATTTCTTTGTGCAACTTTGATGTGCTGATGAAATTGTTTGTGTGACACAAACAATGGCGAAAATGGGCATTGCTAATGCTCAAAAAATTACCTGAAAAGATTAGTATAAAGAGAAAACGAAAAAAGGCACACAAAGATAATGAATACCTCAAAAAATTATTGACCTAAATTTTGATGCGGAAAACCTAATAAATATAGTAATGGACTTATTGATAACAAGTGAATATGGTGGTATTGGCATAGAAGCTGATAATTCACAACGTCCCATTTTTTTTAAGGAAAAATTTGGGAGTGAAGTACCCTTACAGGAACTTTTAGATTTTCATTTTACAGCTAAAGTGTATGGTGAGGGTTTAAAAAGTTATTATTTTGTGCATCGGATTTATTTACCTTCTTGGCAGGCAAAAGAGAAAATATTTTATAAGCCTCGCAGCAAACATTTTATTTACAGTTCTGCAATGGAAACAGAAGAAGATTTTGAGTTTTATAAAACTTGTTCTTTGTTAGAGTGGCAGCAACTTATGGCAAAAAATTTTTTGATAGGGATAGAAAAAATGGGGACTTTTCCAGTCAAAAAATTTGATTATAATAGTTTTCATCAAGATGTAGAACTATTATTTAAAAGAGAGGGTTTTATTGCTTAAATCTTTGCTTGGAGTTAGCGAATAGCGTACTCTACGGACTTTCCTGCCGTGATTTGTGTCAAACCCGCAATGGAATTGAAACCACTCCATTAGCACGTCAAAGTACATTGAAAGCTACTTTTGTTAATTTATTACCTATTTTTGTGTGCTAAAACTAAAAAAAGTCGTTTCTTTGGGCAAGTTTGATGTGCTGGTGGAGTTGGCTGTGAGACACAGCCAACGGCAGAAAAACCTATGTTATTATTTTTCTACGCTTGTCAAGGTCTATCGACCATTGACAACGTAGAAAAATAGCACACTATTTTAACGCAACAATTCCCACTTTGAGTTACTTAA
>JBIKRY010000075.1:0-16923 GCA_044348925.1 Bernardetiaceae bacterium | reverse complement strand
ACTGAAGCTACTGCACCTACTGCACCACTCGAAACTTCTGCACCATTGATAGCAAACAAACGATAAGTATAAGTAGTACTATTTGCTAAACCAGCATCTACATACGAAGTAGTATTTGGAGGCAAAGAAGCTACTGTAGTATAAGCAGCAGTACCAGAAATTGCACGTTGTAGTAAAAATGCAGTCTCATTGCTCGAGTTATCAGACCAAGACAAGCTAATTTGTGTACCAGAAGTAGCAACAGCTGAGAAAGAAGCTGTAGTAGCTACTATCGCAGTTGGCGTAGATCTATTTACTGCACCAGGAGGAGGTGTAGAAGTTACATTAATATTATCTAAGAATAAGTTATTACCAAAATCACTTACAGCAATAAATCTTACCAAGACATTATTTTGATTTGCAGCAGCAGCAGGGAAAGGTACTACCTCGCGTCTCCACTGGTCTGCAGTTGTAACAAAAAACTCAGAACCTGCACCAGCAACAGTTCCTAAACTTCCATTTGGATTTGCATCCTCACTTTGTTTTGCATAAATAGTTGTCCAGGTTGCACCGCAATCTAAAGATACTTGTGCACCAAGTACATCTTGTGAAGCACCAAGTGAAACAAATGGCTGATGTGCTACATCAAATACTAAGAAAGGCGTAGCCATTCCTCTCAAATCCATTGGCGTTGTAAGAATAACATCTCTTTGCCCAGCAGGAATATTCCAAAAATTGATAAATGCAGCTCTAACACTTTCCGCAAAACCACCTAAACGAAGTGCAGGGTTTGTGTAACCTAATACTTGCCAAGTTGTTGCACCACCTGCTTGAATAGACCAGCCACTTGGCAAGCCTGTTTCTAATGTTTGCATTACAGGTGTAGTTTGTGCTAAAGGCACATTTACAAAGTTAGTTTTCAATACATCTACACTTCCACCAGGACCTACTAAAGTTAAGTTAATAGTTTTTAAGCCTGTTGTTGTATAAGTAACTGTAACTGGAGTAGCAGTTAATGTAGTAGCAGTTGCAGGTACTGCACCTGCACCAAAGTTCCATCTATATTCTGTGATTGTGCTACCCGCAGCTGGTACAGGAGTGAATACTACAGGTACGCCTACGCAAGTAGCAGCAGGATTTACTGTAAAATCTCCCGCAGGTACATCTGCAGTATAACATAATTTGAAACCTTGAGCTGTTGGGCTATTTGGAGCAGTTATCATCTTCATGAAAATCACACCAGTTGTAGAACGTACACCAGTTGGTGATGGACGATTTGCTGAAGTTAAGGTAGCAATAGGAGTACCTGTACCTGCTGTATTGTTGTATATTTCTAAACGGTCTCCCACAGCAAAATCAAACTGTTGGAAAGTTACTGTAGTAGAACCTGCAGCTGTTGGGGTAATTGCATAAGTACAAGTTTTGCCTTTTTCGTAATTTCTTGCAAAACTACCATCTTCAAAAGTTCCATTTGCTGAAGTAAAAGTAACAGTATTACAGAAATTATCTGCTTTTTTAGCTTGTAAAACTGCTTCGTAAGCATTAATAATACCATAACCTAATTGTGATCCCCAGCCACCATTTGGTTGGTCTGCATTACAAACGTAAGGAGCACCTGCTGGTACTTGTTTACAAGTACCTTCTAAGTATTGACGTACTTGCAACTGTGTCAAAGTATTATCTACTCCTAAAATTAAGGCAGCAACCGCAGCAGCATTAGGGCAAGAAAATGAAGTACCATCAATGATACAATAATCACCTGATGTATAACCTTGATTCACGCCTGCACCTGTATCTCTACGGTCTGTAGTCATAATTTGATTACCTGGTGCTGCTAAATCTGAGAATTGACCAAATTGGCTAAAGCCAGCTCTTGAAGCACCTGCATTAGACGCAATTACGCCAATAAGACCAGGAATACTACCAGGGAAAGAAGCATAGTTACCACCACCATTACCTGTTGATGCTAAAATAACGCAACCTTTGCCACCACGTCCTAAAGTTAAAGCACGGGTAAATGCATCTTGAATTACTGGTACCGTAAAACCTGGTGCTTGACCACTAAAACCCCAAGAGTTTGACATAACATCTACGTTTGCTACTACCCTTGCCCAATCAATACCTTGTGCAACACCTGCATTGTTGGTATTAAAGATTTGAACAGAAACAATAGACGAGTTGTAAGCAACACCTGCTACCCCAAGATTATTGTTAGCAGTTGCAGCAATTACCCCAGCACAAGTAGTACCGTGATTACCTTGTCCACTACCATTTGCATCTCCTAAATTTGTAGGGCTACTTGGGTCAAAACCTAATGGGTTCATATTAGCTATTAAGTCTGGGTGACCTCTATCTACCCCTTCGTCAATAACAGCTACCTTGATACCTGCACCTGCAGTATTTGCTACGTCCCAAGCTCTATCTACTAACATAGACGCATCTAAGTTCCAAGGTTGGTCAGAAGGGCGTGGAGCTGGATTTCCAGGGAAAGCTGCTCTTGCTTCATTAACAGGATATGCACCATTTGGGATTGCACCTGTAATTCTGTGTGAATATTGCCAAGGCCATAATGGGTCATTAACAGTAGCTTGTACTCCTGCAATGTCTTTAATATCTTTGATACCTTTAGGCTCTTTTTTTGTTTCTGGGAATGGAGTTGCTTTGTAATCACCAAAAGTTGGCTTGATTTCAAAATCTACAGCTGCATATTGAAATTTAGAAGATTGGTAAAATTGATTTGCCATTTCTAAAGAGTTACCTCTTGCATTTTTATCTGCAATTAATATATACGTGTAAGCATCGTAAGGATATTGTGCTTTGATAGAAGTATTTGTTACCGCAACAAGTGCTTTCAATTCTTCTACTGTAGTTGTAGGTTTTAATTTTACGTAAAACTCTTCAGTAATACCTAACTGTCCTTCATCTGTTTTAGCACCTTTCCAAACAATGTATGGATTTGCCACTATTACTTTTGCATTTGCTTCTAAAGTAGTTAAAACTGTTTTAAGCGTTGCAGCATCTATAACAGTACTGTTTACAGACAAAGATACTTTGGAAAAACCTCTTGGGTTTCTATCCACATTGGTCGTAAACTCGCCATCTTGTACCTTAAATCCTGCGGCACGAAGAATATTTCCTATTTCTGCATCTGTTGTGTTTGGTTGAAACTTAACATAAATGTTAGAATAGGAAAGACGGTAATCAATTCGCTGTGCTTCCAGCGTTGAATAATCATAAAGATCCCCAGCAATATTTCTCTGTGCTACTGCAGGTAGTCCCCACAAAACGCATAAGAAAAACGCAAGGAATTTCATGTACATAAAATTGTTTCTCATAAATATAGAAATAATAGGGTTTGAAAACATTTACTACTACATATTGGCATTACTGCCAACATAACTACTACTCCAAGTCTTTGGAAACTACTTTTGGGGTTTCCTCCATTTTAGCAGCTTGTGCTGGCGTTAAGACTTGTTTTAGTTTTGCTTGAAATACTGCTGGTTTGCTTTCCATTACAGGTTTCAATTCTGCCACTTGTGCATCTGTTAAATTCAACTTCACTTGTAATTTTTTAAGGGTTGATTTTGCAGACTGCTCTGGCGTAGGTAAGTCGATTGACTTTACCGCTGCTACCGTAGTTTGACTTGTGGTGTTACTTTGTGCAGATGCAGAGAAAGCCCCAAAAGCTAAGAAAACGGCAAAAATTGCGAGAGTTTTCATAAAATAGTTTTAGATTTATTAGGTTCTAATGGATAAAAAAAGATAATTTAAGTTTAACTATTTGATAATCAAATAGTTAGTAATAAACTATACTTTTCAATGTCGCAAATTAAATAATAAATTTAGATTAAAAAAAGAATATCAAAAAAAATATACAAAACAACGTATTTAAGTAAATTTTATGCCAAATAGCTTTGCTGTTTATTGCTGAATCATAGAAATATATTTCAAGGATATAAAAAGTTTGTGCAGATTATTAGAACTTATCCAAAAACAGTTTATAAGATAATAAGTAACCAATAGAAGAAATTAAAATTTGCTGCTAAAATTAAAAATTTATTTTTTCTAAATTTTTATGTACTTTTGCAAGTAAATACAAAGATATGAGCTATTTAGATACCCTCAACGAACCACAAAGAGAAGCCGTAATTACTACCGAAAACCCACTAATGATTATTGCTGGGGCAGGTTCAGGTAAAACAAGAGTTTTAACGTATAGAATAGCCTATCTAATGGAACAAGGCGTAGAACCCTACAATATTTTGTCGCTAACTTTTACCAATAAGGCTGCAAAAGAAATGCGACACCGTATAGAGAGAGTAGTAGGAAATGAGGCAAAAAACTTATGGATGGGAACTTTTCACTCCGTTTTTGCCAAAATATTGCGGTTTGAAGCCGAAAAACTCGGCTACACTGCCAATTTTACGATTTATGACACAGATGATTCCCAATCTTTACTAAAATCTATTGTAAAAGAATTTAATTTAGACGACAAAATTTATAAGCCAAGTGTGGTATTTAATAGAATTTCGGGGGCAAAAAATAGATTGATTTCTTGGCAAGAATATAATAGAAATCCTATTTATGCAAGTGAAGACAAAGAGCAACAAAAACCCGAAATGGGACGGTTGTATAAAACATACGCAGAAAGATGTTTTAAAGCAAATGCAATGGATTTTGACGATTTGCTATTCAATACCAATGTACTTTTTCGTGACCACTTGGAAGTATTAAATAAGTATCAACACAAATTTAGGTATGTAATGGTAGATGAGTTTCAAGACACCAATTTATCACAATACCTGATAACCAAAAAATTATCGGCAGTACACCAAAATATTTGTGTCGTGGGAGATGATGCCCAAAGTATTTATTCTTTTCGTGGGGCAGATATTCAAAATATTTTGAACTTCGAGAAAGATTACCCAAACCTCAAAATTGTACGTTTAGAACAAAATTACCGTTCTACACAGACCATTGTGCAGGTAGCAAATAAAGTAATTGCAAACAACAAAATGCAATTACGAAAAGAAGTTTGGACAGATAACAGTATTGGCGAGCCTATAGAATTGGTAAAAGCAGCTACAGATAATGACGAAGGTAGATTAGTAGCAACGTCTATCTTTGAGGAAAAAATGCGAGGAGGTGGCAATATTCATAATGCAGATTTTGCTATTTTGTACCGTACAAATTCGCAATCAAGGTCTTTTGAGGAGGCTTTGCGAAAGTTAGGAATAAAGTATAAAATTATTGCAGGTCTTTCGTTTTATCAACGAAAAGAAATAAAAGATTTATTGGCATATTTGCGGTTTACACTTAACCAAAATGACGAAGAAGCACTAAAAAGAATTATCAACAACCCCAAACGAGGAATTGGAGATACCACGATTAGCAAAATTGTAGTGCTTGCCAATGAAAAACAAGTTAGTTTGTGGGATATTATCAAAGATGCTACAAAATTTTTGGGTACAAAAACAGGAAAAAATATCGAAGAATTTGCCATCATGATACAGGAGTTTATGGTTACAATAAACAAAAAAGATGCTTACGAGGCATCTGTCTATGTAGCCAATAAATCAGGTTTGTTGAAAGAATTGTTTGACGACAAAACCGTAGAAGGACGTGCAAGATATGAAAACGTGCAAAGTTTATTGAATGCTATCAAGGAATTTGTCGACAATGCGAACAATGATTTGAAGACTATAGCCGTTTTTTTGCAAGATGTAGCACTTTTGACAGGAGCAGACGACAAAGACGAAGACCAAGACAAAGTTACGTTGATGACTATTCACGCCTCCAAAGGATTAGAATTTAAGTATGTATATGTAGTTGGATTAGAAGAAGATTTGTTTCCCTCCCAAATGATGATAGCAAATCGAAATGATTTGGAGGAGGAAAGACGTTTGTTTTATGTAGCAATTACAAGGGCAGAACGAAAATTATTCTTAACATACGCCTTACAAAGATACCGTTTTGGAAATTTGAGATTATGCGAGCCAAGTCGTTTTTTGGACGAGGTAGAACAAAAATATATTCGCACCATGAAACCAAGTAATATTCGCGAAGCTATTTCAACACCGCAAACTATGACAAATTTTGCCTACAAACGTAGCACAGAAAGCACTAATTTGCCAAAAACACCAAGCATAAAAACAGCTACAAGCAATAACACAAGTACCTATACTACTACACCTACAAATGGTGGAAATAAAATTATTGCAAACAATCTAAATTACCCTAACTTTATACCAAGTGATATTAGTAAGTTAAAAGCTGGTTTGCAAGTAATACACCAAAAATTTGGGAAAGGAAAAATCATGCGAATGGATATAGACGGAACAGACAAAAAAGCAGTTGTACATTTTGAACAACAAGGCGAAAAAGTATTAATTTTAAGTTTTGCCAAATTAATGGTAATAGAATAAGCAATTTATACTAAAAATTAATTGGTTTTATCCAAAGATGTCATCTTTGAAAAAAAGATGACATCTTTATATTCTGTTTTTTATAAAATTATTTTAGTTTTAGTATAGTTGTACTGTAATTTTGCAGCTACGGTACAATTTGCTAACGTCCACTCTCCTATCTCCACGCTATTTTACTACTTGTTAAAGCCACAAAACCTACATAAATTTGGTAAATTACATAGACAAATTCCCAAAAAGGATATAACCAGAGAGAAGTTTTAAGATTTATTTTTTTGGCAATGGCTTGTAATACCAAAGCTAAAAACAAATATCGTATAAATACAAAACCTGCTGCTACATAATATAACCAATCTACGTGAGCAAAAAATCCAAATACTACCTGTGTACAAATAGCTAAAAAGAAAAAAACAATAGAAAAAAGGAAACAAGAAGTACGCAATTTATCTGCAAATTTATAATGTTTGCCTACAGACAAATGTCGTTTTTTCTGCACATACCAGCTTTTCCATGTATTTTTAGCAGGGGAATTGGTTTGACTTTCGGGGTGCAAACAAATAGCAGTTTCTTTATCTTTTGCAAGCCTATTGACTATCAAATCATCATCACCACCTACTACCCGAAGATGTTGATAAAAACCATTATTTTCCAGAAACATACTTTTGCGATATGCCAAATTTCTACCTACACCCATATAAGGACTGCCCATTAATGCCCAAGACAAATATTGTGTAACTGTAAATAAAGTTTCGATTTGCACAAAACTATTTAAAAAATTATCTTCTATATGATATAACGAAACCCCTAAAACAAATTTTTTGTCCTCTGTAAAATTTGTAGCCATTTCTGCAATCCAATTTTCGGTATTTGGCAAACAATCAGCATCTGTAAACAATAACCTATCATATTTGGCAGCCTTAATGCCCATTGTCAAGGCAAATTTTTTGCCATCAGGCTCATCAGGTTTGTCGGGTTTGTCATCTATACGCACCAATCGAATACGTTTATCGAGGTTTTGGGCATCAAAAATAACTTGTCGAGTATCGTCATAAGACCTATCATCTACCAAAATAACCTCAAAATTACTGTATTTTTGTGCCAATAAAGCAGGAATTAATCTTTGTAAATTTTCGGCTTCGTTACGACAAGCAACTATCACCGAGATAGGTTCTTGCTTTTTAAGAAAATTATTTTCCGTTGTTAGCAAAGATTCATAACGAGCAACTTGTAAGAATACAAAACCGTAAAAAATCTGTATAAGAAAAAAAATAGTTGTAAAACTTAGTGTGATAATAAGTGATGTTTCGAGCATTGTTTGTTGAGTAGATGACAAAATGCAAATATATAGTTAGTTTAGCAAATAAAAAAATACTTAAGGAATAGAGATGTGTAATATTTTGTAGCACCATCTTCCACTCAAAACAAAAAGTAGGTAAAAATCAATAATCCACAAAAATAATTTTGGAATCTACTTACACAATTACTCAACGAAACTTACATTACATTACATAGACAGATAAAAATTTTATCAAAATTATATCAAAATTTACTTTATATTTTCTATGATAGACTTATAAAAATATTAAAGTATTCTATAAAATTTTTGTTTCATTTTTTTTATAATAGCTTTGTTTAGAATATCTAAGATAGGCTTTGCAATAAGTTTGGAACTACTATTTTATGTATTTGCAATGTTATAATTTCCAAAATAATAACGTATGAAATTGGCAAGATTATTTGATAAAAACACCTTTTTTTTATGCCTCTTGTTAGGCATATTGTCGGCATGCGAGGAGCAAAAACCAATAGAATCTCCAAATTTGGTTAGCAATAATGATAAACCCGAAATATTGGATAATGGGAGAGAAATACGGTTTAAAACAGCACGTAGCTCGTTTAGCACTTTGGTATGTGCCAAAAATTCTATGACAGGCACTATTGAATCTCCTGCCAAAGTAGTGGCAAGTGTTTTTGTTCCCGAAAACAAACAAGCACAAAACATCATTTTATTTGAAAACACAGATGTAACCGAACTTTATACAACTATGTTGCAAAGTATTGCCCATTTGGCAAGAGATACTGATGTTTATAATCGTAATTTGGATATGTATAGCAATGGTGCTGCCACAGGAAAAGACGTACTCGAAGCCAAAACAGGAATGATTGAAGCAGCTACAGAACTTGCCGAAAAAGAAGCAAGACTACGTACTTTCGGATTCAAACCCCAAGAACTTCGCAACGCACCTCCAGGGATTGTATGGCTTTTTGCGAATGTTTCGGAAGGAGATTTGAAAAATATTACCACAGGCAAAGATTGCAAAATTGAATTTATTTCCTATTCTGGCGAAATTTTTAAGGGAAATGTGTCTGCAATAGGCGAAGTAGTCAATACAGATACACGTACTTTTACTGTACGAATTACCTTAGCAAACCCACAAGAAAAATTTAAACCAGGGATGTTTGCTAAAGTAAGTTTTGATGTAGCAGAAAATAATATTCTCACAGTTCCACAAAGTTCTCTCATTACTGCCGAAGGAAAAACATATTTGTTCAAGAAAAAAGGCAATTCCTATTTCCGTTCAGAAGTATTGACAGGCAAACAACTCGGCGATAATGTATTAATTATCGAAGGATTGCAAGAACAAGATACTATAGTAACACAAGGAACAATGTTGCTAAAAGGATTGAGTTTTGGATACTAATTTGCAAGTTTTTCGGCTAAATAGTCTTTTTAATAGTTTACGTTGGCAATGGTCTTTTTAGACCTTGACAATCGTAAACTATTAAAAAACATATTAAAAAAATCAAAATTCTTTTAATACGTTTCTAAGACAAAAAGGTTGTATAGTTGGTAAAATAACGCCTAATTTGCAACATAAAATCTATCTATTTAACAAACTTTATGAAAAAGGCACAAATTAAATTCTTTGTTTTAGCAATAGTGGCGTTGGGTATTTCGTTGGTTGCTAATATTTCGACCAGTAGAGCAGGTGTAAAAGCAGCAAAATTAACGATTGTCAATAAAACAGACTCTCGTATAGATGCTATCCATATTGCAGAAGGAGATGATGTTTTACCACAACACGAGGAGATTTTAATGCCCGAAGAAAAAATTACCGTTGATTTTGACAAATTAATCTCAAGCAATACAGATAAATACCAAGTAAAACTTGTTTTTGCAGACGGAAAACAATGCAATTTGCAACAATTTGTATTTGATGAAGATTCTACTTGGGAAATTACCGAAGATGGCAACCACAAAAACTAATTATTACACAAATAAAAATACCTAATCTTTTGCGATTAGGTATTTTTATTTACAAAATTTTCCCACCAAACTCTACTCCATTTTCTTTCAAAATCCCAATCTTTATCCCTTAACTGCATAGGCAAATACGCAAACCATTCTTTGACCGACAAAGCCTGATAAAATAAGTCATCATCTGTCAAAAATAATTTGTATCTATTTGCAATACAAGTGCTTAGGTCTGCAAAAGGAACTGCAACAGCAGCATTTATTTCTATTGTATGTTGTTCTATTAGTTGATTTTTCAAATACCAATCTATATTTTGTTTGCTGGTAGGTGCTAAAGTTGGTTTGTACTTTCCTTCCGAAACCTCCAGAGCATAATGTAAATAGCGTTGTAAAATTTTAGCCCCATTATTTAGCAAGTTTTCCGTTTGTAATTGGTGCGGAAAAATACTTGCCACTACATATATTTTTTCTATTGCCCGTGTAACTGCCACATTCAAACGGTTTTCGCCTTTTTCCAAATTCAACAAGCCAAACTGCATAGCCATTCGTCCTGTAGGACTCGGTGCGTATGCCAACGAAAAAATAATAACATCTTTTTCATCTCCTTGCACATTTTCAATATTTTTCACAAAAATATCTTCATACAATCCCACATTTTTGGCTTCTAATAAATCTAAAATTAGATTCTGTTGTTGTATATTAAACGTAATTACTCCAATACTTTTTTTACCTTCGGCTTGTAAGGTTTTGATAAGATTTACTACTTTTTCGGCTTCTACTACATTGCGGTTTTTTTCCCAAACTCCATCTACTTTCACATATTGAATGGCAGGCTCTTGGCGAATAAACTCTCCATGTGCTGGTATCATTTGCAACCTATTTTGATAAAAAACTTGGTTCGAAAAATCTATCAAATCCAAAGACTTACTTCGATAATGCCCTCGCAAATGATAAGACCTTAATTCATTTACGCCCAAATCCAATAAAGATTCTACTTCCAAAGCCGTATTCCATTCGCTATCTATATCCAAATTTTCTTCCAAACGTGGTCTATACAAGTCAAAAGGTGCTAATTGTTTGTCATCTCCTGCTATTACAAGCTGTTTGCCACGAAAAACGGCAGGAATCCCTTTTTCTGCAAAACACTGCGAAGCCTCATCAAAAATAACCAAATCAAACAAATCTTTCATCTCAAACAATGCCGAAACAGTTTCGGGAGAAGCCAACCAACAAGGCATAAAATTAAAAATTTCGTCTTGATAGGCTTGTAAAAGTTTTCGCAAAGGAAAAACATTTCTTTTTTTGCTTACTTGGTGTTTCAAATCTCTATAACTTACCAAATTATTTAGCCGATTAAAAGCAAGAGATTTATAGGTTTGTTCTCGTAATTTTTGATGTAATAAAATACTACTTAATTCATTTTTTTCGGTCAAATATTTCTGTAATTCCTCTTCGAGAAGTGCCAATTTAAAACTCGAAACACTGCGTAAAATAGGATACATATTTTCAATTTGTTCCAACCAAAATAAACGCAAATGATTATCAAAATACAAAAGTGTTTCTCGAATAGCTATTTCATTAGCAGGCTTTTGTGTTGTTTGTAATTGTTGTGCCACTTGGAGTTCTTGTGCCGAAATAGTCGTTTTAAATTGGTCAAATTCCACCAATAACTCAAAAGTAGTATGTATGTTTTTTTGTAAATTTTCTATATTTTCTTTATTTTCTGCAAAATTTTTACCAAATTTGAGTAATTCATTTATTTGTATTTTGCTAAAATATTGTATATATACTTGGTAATCTGTAAGGAATTTTTTGGTATCATGCATTACATTGGTAATATGTGTTACAAAATTTTGTAAAGAAGATAATGTAGGCTCGATGCCCAACAAGTCTTTAGCAAATTGTTGCCACGTGGCATTGGCTACAAAAATTATTTTTTCATATTGTTCACAATATTTTGTAAATACTTGTAAATCAAAGGAATTTGTCAATAAATTTGTTTCTACCAAAAAAGGAATATCCAAAAATTTTGCTCGGATATTTTCTACTTCGATACGATTTTCAATTTTTTGAAGCAAAATTTTTGCATTTTCTATACTCAAAACAAGTTCATTATTTTTTGCCAAACTTTGCAAAGGCTTTTTTTCTTTGCCAAAATTCCACTTTATTCGACTAAATAGACTTGCTTGTGCAGTAAGGTAATTTTGTAAATATTGTACATAAATTGCTAAATCTTTTGTAAGTAAGGTTTGTTCTATATTTGCATTATTTTGTAATGCCTGCTGTAGTTCTTTTGCTATTTTTTTAAAATTTGTAATTGCTTTTTCTATATTTTTTTGTTCTACTAATTTTTCTAAAATGCTATAATTATTTGCAAGTTGTATGCTTTGTAAAAAGTCCAAAATTCTATTTTCACTTTCCATTAACTTATTTAATTGCATTAAATCTAATTTACAAGCAATGGTAGTAGTGATATTTTTTTGTAATTTTTCCCAACTTTCTGGAATATCTTTCAAAAGATAGATAATCTGGGTTTTGTCGGCACGTAAAAAATTTTGAAAAGAAACTCTATCTTGCCAAAATGCTACATTATCTACCAAACAATAACTTAAATAGGTTTTTAGTATCGAAAGTAAGTTTGGTAACTGTTCAAAGCTAAAATTTTTGTATTGTATCCCATCTTTTTTTTGCACAAATCCAATTATTCTGCCTTGATTTTCCGCATTTTTATTGCTTGTCAAATATAATTCTTTTGCAGATATACCACACAAACTTGTATCATATAAGGCTTTACGAAATAAATTTAGGTCTTCAAGAATTTTATCTATTTGCTTACAGAGTTTTGTAAATCTTTTTTCGGCGTGTAATACTTCAAATCCTTCATTTATTTTTTGATATTCTTCTATTCTTTCAATATGTTGCTTGAGTTGCTCAAAAATATATTTTCTATCTGCCTGTATATCGTGAACAAGTGCAACCGATTTTTCAAAATCTTTTTCTGCAAGCCTTTTATAAACCACATCTAAAGCAGCACGTTTTTGGCAAACCAGCAAAACTTTTTTGCCCTGCCCCAAAAAATCAGTAATCAAATTACAAATTAGTTGTGATTTTCCTGTTCCAGGAGGTCCTTGCACCACAATAGATTCGCCATTTTTTACAGCTTGCAAAGCCATTTCTTGAGAGGCATCTATAGGATAGGCAGTAATAAAATCAGCTTCTGTATGTGTATGTGTATTTGTATGTGTAATAGGAGTTTGGGCAATAGCACCAAAAATAGTATTGTTTTGTAGGCTTGTATTTTGTGCAATATTTTTTATAAGTTGTTCATAATCAGGCACTAAGTAAGAATCAGCTAAAGGAAAAACCCCAAGCACAGCTTCAGACATCAGTTTTAATTTGCCTATTTCGTTATCTGTTTCAAAATCTTTTTTGCTATATTCTTTAAAATCTTGTAATTTATCGGTAAAATTATCGGGATTAAAATGCAATTCTAAAGAACTTTTTTCTATCATTTGGTATAATTCTGTTCTAAAAACCTGTGCATCTTTGCTAAGTTCGTCAAAATCATATTCCAAAAAATCTTCTTCCAATGCAATGCCATTATAATGTTTATATGCCAACAAAAACGTAGTATTCCATTGTGGGCTTTGATTTTCGAGCAACTTTAGTAGCCATTCGTTATTTTCTAAACACAATTCGACTGGAAAAAACAACAAAGGACAACGCACACAAGTACCATCTAACAATTTTCCTTGCACAAAAGGATAGGCAACATATAAATTTTTTGCTCCTCTTTCTTCTTGAATTACGCTATCTGTTCTGCGAATTTTTTGCAAAATATGTGCAATTTTATTCGTATTTTCTTCTCTACTATCTATATTACTGCACAAAGTTATTTTCTTTTTTTGTGCAATAAGGTTTTCAATCAAATGAAACGAGGGTTTATGATTGCTAAAATCCAAACGATGAAGGTCTAAAAAATATTTATCAGACAGTCGCAGCAACAATAATGTTTTGTTATTGGTGCTAAGATTCGTTAGCCTTTTTTGGTAGGTTTGTAGTAATTGCAACATAATGTATAAAATAAACAAACAAATGTAAGATTATTTTGTATTAAATTATAAATTTGACAAATAATTTCTCCTTTCCTTTTTACAAACCCATTCTTGGCATTGGGCTTACATCTTGCGAACAAAACTCTCCTGCCAAATATTTATAATGTGCTGCCATAGCAATCATAGCAGCATTATCTGTACAGTATTGAAAATCAGGAATATAGACTTTCCATTTGTTTTTTTCTGCTAATTCTGTTAATGTTTTTCGCAAACCTGAATTTGCCGAAACACCGCCTGCAATAGCTATATGTTGAATATTGTATAATTTGGCAGCACGTTTTAGTTTGTTCATCAATATTTGTATCAAAGTATGTTGTATAGAGGCACAAATATCGGGTAAATTTTCTGTAATAAAATTAGGATTTTCACGCATTTTGCCCTGCAAAAAATAGAGAAAAGAGGTTTTGATGCCACTAAACGAATAATTTAGCCCTTCCAAACTCACTTCTGCAAACTTAAACGCCAAAGGATTGCCTTGCTTTGCATATTTGTCTATTTCTTGTCCACCTGGGTAAGGAAGTCCCAAATTTTTTGCGGTTTTGTCAAATGCCTCACCTACTGCGTCATCGAGAGTTTCGCCAATAATTTCCATTTGCAAATAATCTTTTACCAATACCAACTGCGTATGCCCGCCACTTACAGTTAGACAAATAAATGGAAATTTGGGTTTGGGTTCGTCAATAAAATGTGCTAAAATATGTGCTTGCATGTGATTTACATCTATCAAAGGAATGTCCAAAGCCAATGCAAATGCTTTTGCAAACGAAGTTCCAATCAATAATGCCCCCAAAAGTCCAGGTCCTCGCGTAAAAGCTATTGCTTGCAAACTTTTTTTGTCTGTTTTGGCTACTTGCAATGACTCCGCAACTACAGGAATAATATGTTGTTGGTGTGCCCTTGATGCTAATTCGGGTACTACGCCACCATATTTTTCGTGGACTTTTTGCGTAGCTACAACATTACTCAATACTTTGCCCTCGGCAATGACAGAGGCAGAAGTTTCATCACAAGAGGATTCTATGGCAAGGATAATTGGCATTTTTGTAAATATTTTATAAATAACAATATTAGACGTTATTAAGGTTTGTAGCATAGACTTTAGTCTGTGCTTGTAAGTCCTTGATTATCAATAATTTAAAAGCACAGACTAAAGTCTATGCTACAAAATTTAATAATCAATATTAAATTAGTTTTTATTTGGCTATTACATCATAATTTGTCAAATCTATCGACAAACTTGCGGCAGTTTCCATAATTAATTGTTTTTGATAGGCTTTTAGTTGCGAAAGGGTGCTTGTTTTTTCGAGAAGCATATCTATTACTTTTTTACTCATAATCAATGAAATAGCTTGTTCGCCATATTTTTCGACCAAAACCTTTCTGATGGGTATAAAAATAGTTTCTTTTTCTATTTCCATTTTTTGTCTTTGTGCTGCCGATATACGGTTAGCAGTTTTGGCTTGTGTACTCAAATTATCTTCGCTTGCTTGTTGCTGTGCGTTGGCAATAGTTTGGCGAAGTTTTTCCAAAAAATTATCTGTTTTGATTTTTGGGTGTAATCCTTTTTGCTGATGCCAATTTTCTACTATAGTTTCTGTTTCTTTCAACAAATTCCACAACATATCATTAGAAAAAACTTGAAAAGGAGGTTTATTGAGTTTTTTGGCAGTTTCTTCTCGCAATTCAAATATTTTTCGCAACACAAATCTTTCATAATCACTACAACTGCTGTAGGTATCTTGAAATTTTTTCTGTTCATTTTCTATTTCTTTGGCAGCTAAGGCAATACATTCTTGGTCAAAAATCCACGTAATTTCTCGTTTTTCTAAGTCTGTTTTTAGTTTTTCGTAGATTCTATGCAAATAAATTACATCATTGGCAGCATACAAAATTTGTTGGCTACTCAATGGACGTCTGCCCCAATCACTTTTTTGCATCGTTTTTTCTACTTCAATTCCCAAAGTTTCTAACAACATATTTTGTAGAGATACTTTAGGGTAATTGAGTAATTTTGCAGCAATTTCAGTATCAAATATTGGAAAAATGGCACAATTTAGAGTCTTTAACAATCGGATATCTTCGCCTGCTGCGTGTAATATTTTGAGTTGTTTAGGATTGCGTAAGCATGCCCAAAGAGTTTCCAAATTTTTTACACTTATTGGGTCTATAATAAAACATTCTTTTCGAGTAGCTATTTGAATTAGGCATAGTTGGAATCCATATCTAAATAAATTATGGTCAAATTCTAAATCTATTGCTATAGTATTTTCGGAGGCAATAGCTGCAATGCAAGCAGCCAAATTTGCCTGTTTTTCTACGATGGTAATGGTGTGCAAATCTTTTTTTAGTGCAAAGGACATAATCAAGGTTTTTACAAAGCTACAAGTAAAATTTGATTTTCAAAAGTTAGGATAAAATTTATAGGTTTCCTATCTCTACATTTTGAATTTTTCTACTATCTAATGTAAGTTGCGTAGTATAAATTGTACCGTAGGCTTCAGCCCAATGCCGTTCTGCTAAGAAATTTGTTTTTTAGTGCCGTAGGCACGAAATATTTATAGCAGTGCCTTTTCCATTCCTCCAAGTGCCGTAGGAACGAAATATGTCGTGCCTACGGCACTTGGAGGTAGTTGGTGCTATTTTTACTATAAATATTTCGTGCCTAACGGCACTTAAAAAATTTATAATCATCTGATAATCAATTAATTATAAATTTTATATTTTTATTTTCTTAGCCGAACAGCATTGGGCTGAAGCCCTATCGATTACCCACAAACAGCAATTCCCACTTTGACAATTTATTCCAATTTTACCATTTCGGGATTTGCCAACTCTTGGTAGAGTTGTGCGAAATTTTCACAGGATTTGAAGAAAAAATATAGTTCTGCTATAAAATAAGGGCTTTTTTAGGGATAAAACTTTTGGACATAAAATATTAACTTGCTTTAAATCATAGAAATATCAAAAATTGACCATTGAATTGCCAAAGTGGGAATTGCTGACCCACAAATTTTATCATTTTTAAGTAATTGATAATCAAAAAGTTACAAAAATTTAATAAAATTAATTTTATTAAAAGTGTAAAAATTTCATTGAACTACCAACCCCACCCCCTGCCCCTCCCCTTCTGGGAGGGGAGAAAAACTCT
>JBIKRY010000074.1:0-16945 GCA_044348925.1 Bernardetiaceae bacterium | reverse complement strand
CTACACAGTTTGTAAAATCAACAAAATCATTCCTATAAATTTGTAATAGAAAATCGAAACTTTCGAGCAGAAAAGCTCCAGCACCACAAGCCAAATCTATAATTTTTATGTTTTGCAAAGCCAAAAATTTATCGGTTTGCTCCTCCAAAAAATTACTAACTGCTTGATTTACAATATAGTTTGTAATATAATTGGGACTATAAAAAATACCTTCTTGTTTGCGAAAATCTTTGTCTAACGAATTTTCGTACTCTCTACCTTTATCCATTTGCCTATTTTTCAAAACTCTTTTCTATAATTTCTATTTCCTCCGAACTCAAATTATAGAGTTTGTAAACTAAATTGTCTATGTGTTTGTCGGTTTGTTTAATTTGTTCAGCAATAGCAACAATTTCACGTTTATTTTCATAAAAAAACTCCTCTAAACCTAATTTAGATTGTTCTTTTATAGTTAAATTGATTTTTTGTTTTTCAAATTCTATGAGCAAATCTGCAAATTCATATTCATAAATAGTTTGTAATCTGCCTTTTATTTGTAAAGTTTTGACATTAGCAATTAACATACGCAAAAAACTTTGCTTTTGCTTTTCCATTTTTTTGTGTAAGTTAAGCATGAAATCTACTGTTTGAATAATTGTTTTTTGGTCGTCAGGAGCAACAATTTTGAAAGGAAAATCTGCAACTGTATCATATTTTAGCGTAAAAGCACCTCCTGCGGTCATAATGCCTATAAAATTGAAATAAAAACGCATTACTTTGCTATTCAAAATACCCAGAATATATTTTAAAGAAAGTGAAGAATTTGAGGTTAAAATATAACCATTGCTTGGCAGAAAATGCCCTTTGTCATCATAACAATATGCCCATTTATCGGCAGTTAAGCCCCAAATAATTTTTTCTTTATCAAATTCAGGGTAATAAGCCGTATTATCTTGAATCTCATACCATTCATAAGTTCCCTCTTTTCTACCTCTGCCTGGTTCTAATTCATTTTTAAATTTTGACAAATATTTTTCAACAGCTTTATGTCTTTGAATATCAATACCTTTTCTTGTAAAAATTAGATACAAATTACTTTCATTATAAAACCATTTTCTAATATTTCTACCTTGCAACAATGGTTTAATAATTTCTGCATTTTTTGCATCTTCTACAATCAGTTGTTTTTTAGTGGTTTCGTCAATAATAAAAGCTTCGTTGTATCCTGTTGTTACGCCACGAAAAATAGCAATGCCTTCAATGTTTTGGAGTTTTACTGTATTTTCTTCTATTTTTCGTTTGACAGGAATTTTACCATTGGCAGACAAAAACCATATTTCTTTATCTAAATGAGAACTTTTTGTAAAAAAATGATGGTCATGAACATAATCTTTCAAAAATTCGTAGGTATCACGTTTAGGAGTAACAAACGAAATTTTGATATTTTCTGACGGTGCATTGTTTCGCACCACCAAAATAGCACTTGCAACCAGAGCATCTTCAAAAACCCGATAATCTGTAAAATCTATAATTTGCCTAATATTTTTTGTGCTTAAAAATTGACGTAAATTTTCACCATAACTTGTTTTCATAAACTTATTAGAGTTGATAAAACCCAAGCAACCGTTAATTTTCATTACTCTAAAAGCTAATTCAAAGAAATAAACATATAAATCGGCAGTTCCAGCATAGCAATGATAATGTTGTGAAAAATAAGCACTATACAATTTGAGTTTTTTACTATCCACATAAGGCGGATTTCCCACCACCACATCAAAGCCACCATTTGCCATAATTTCGGCAAATTGTGTTTCCCAAACAAATGCTTTTTCGGTTACAGTTTTGTCGGCAATTAGCGAATTTCCTGTTTTGATGTTGTCTTCCAACTGCACCAACGAGTCATTTTTAGAAGCCGATTTGAGCCACAATCCAAGTTTTGTAATCTCTACACTTTCAAAATTTAGGTCAACTCCAAACAAGTTTTTATTCACAATTTCTTTTTTAATTTGTGTTATAAAAGCCGTTTTTTCGTCACTCATCTTATTAAAAAAGCCTTTTGTTTCTACTTCCACTGTTTCACCTTTTAGCTTAGTTAAAACATCACGCACAATCAACCATTCTGCAAGCAAAAAATCAAAAGCCTGTGTCAAAAAAGCACCACTTCCACAAGCAGGGTCTAAAATTTTAATATTTCGCAAAATTTCTGCATATTTTTCCCAATTTTGTAAACGATTTTTTTGGTAATTTTCAAATGCTGCAATCGTATCAAAATCCGATAGTGTTTTTTCTTCGACTGTTAATTCCAAGCTATTTTTATGTTCCTCCAACCATTCACCAACCGTAGAACTTATCATATAAGCTGTAATATTTTCAGGCGTATAAAAAATACCATCTTTTTTTCGCAAACCTGTCAAACTTTTTGCACCGACAAGATTAATCTCCTCTTCGGTTTCTATATATTTTACTTCGTTGTTGTCTAAAATATTTTGTTTTAATTCCTCAATGTCATTTATCGACTGTTCAAAAATATGCCCTAAAATATTGCTATTCAAATCACTTTCAAAATCATAGGTATTCAAGACCAAGAGTTTTTTGAGAAAAATATCACGTATAATAAGGTTATCTATTTTTGGATTTTGGCGAAAAAGCCCACCATTAAATTTTTGTAATCGTTGTGGAAATCCCTCGTCTAAAGCCGCAAAGAGGTTTTTAAGTTGTCGCCAAAGTTCCGATTTGTCTTTCGCCCAGCTTTTGGTCGAAATTTCCTCTATTTCTTTCAAAATATTATAAGGCACTAATCCATAATCTTTCACCACACTAATAAAAACCACTCTGTCCAATATAGTTTGGGCATATTCCAACAAATCGAAAGGGGGAATTTCGGGGTTATAGGTTTTCAAATGGTAATAAAATAGCTCCCTCAAGAAATGATATTTGGCATAAAATTCGGCAGTAATTGTTTTTTCTTTCTCTATTCGTTGTGCCAGCATCACATCAGCATTCGAATCTGTATGTTCGAGAAAGAGATTTTTTTGTGCCAATAAATAATAAAAACGTGAAAATTCATAATCATCATCGAGTACTGTTAGGTCAAAATATTCATATTTTGTCATATCAGAGGCAAGATAAAGGCGAATTTCCTTAAAATTACTAACAATTACCCATTTACACTTTTCGCCCATTTTTGCAGCATACGCAAAAGCCTGTTCTACTGCCGAGCCTTTAAAATCTTTGCGGTTTTGTCGATAATCTAAGTTTGTTTGTCCATCTTTTACTTCTATAGCAACTCGTATATCCGAAGTTGTTTCCAAACCATTTTCTACTTGTTTTGTCTTAAAAAATCCTAAAGCAGCATCAGCTTTTGTGCTATCTATATTGGTTTTTTTCTCAAATTGTAAGGTACATTTTTTGGTATCATACAATTCGTAATCCAATATTTCGCCAAATATTTGTGGAAAAAACAGAGGTTTTATTTCTTCTTCCTTTGCTTTGATATATTGAGCAAGGTTAGCTTGCCAATTTTTAATAATTTCTATTTTATGTTTTTTGTTAGGTATGCCATCAGGATAAGCAACTTTTATTCTTGCTTTTACATCTTTTATCGAAAATATAATTGGGTGGTCTTGCATAGTTGTAAGGCTGTTCCTTTAAAATTACTAACAAAGTTACTAAATAAATAGCATAGACAAACAAAAAAGGCAACTTATTCAGTTGCCTTTTTTGTTTGTCTATTTTTAGATTTGTAGTTATTAGATTTTGATTATTTTGTAACTACTAATTTTTTTACTTCTCTGTTTGCACCATTTTGTAAGCTAATTACATACATACCAGCACTTAATTCATTGGTATTGATAGTATGATTGATATGACCTTGTGCATTTTTCAAAGTTTTTTTAGCAACTTCTTGTCCTTGCATATTGTAAACCGAAATAGTAGCTTCTGCTGTTTCGTTTGCCAAATAGAAACTCAAATTAGCTTCTGCCGTTGCAGGATTTGGATATAGATTCATTCCTGTATCAAAAGTTGTAGTTTCTGTTTCTGTTACTGCTTCACGTGCTGCACTTGTAGTGATATTTAAGGTATAATCTTCTACTTCGCCATAAGAGAATGTTTCGCAAGCTGTTGGTATTGCATTATATTTCATAGAAACTCTCATTCTTACTGTACCCAATGTTGCAGTAGTAGGAATTGTGAAAGTTCCTGTTGCTGTTGCTGTTGTACCTGCTGCTCTTGAGTAAACTAATTCTGTTGAAGCAAAAGTTCCATCTCTGTTATAGTCAATCCAAACTGCCCAACCTTCTGCGTATGCTGTAGATGTCCAACCAGATGTTGCTGTAATTGTATGTGCAGAGCCTCTTACTGCATTATACGTTGTTGCTGTAAAATTACCGTAACCTGCATTTTTACCCGAGGTATTTGTAAACAAAGTAGTAGTACCTCTTGCTAATTTTACAGATGCAATCCACTCGTCTGCTACGCTATTACCTTTTGATGCACAATAAGTAGGGGTTGTTGTTCCACCAGATGTTGTGAAAGTAGATGCAGTGAATGCACTTAAAGAAGTTGTAGAACATTTGTTTTGTACTTGGAAATTATAAGTTACGCCTGCTGTTAAACCTGTTAATGATGCTGATGTTCCAGAAACTGTTGCATTTAACCAAGTTGTAGAAGTAGATGCTTTATATTGTGCTGTATAACCTGTAGAACCAGATACTGCTGTCCAAGAAATTGTTGCAGAAGTAGCAGTAATTGCAGAACTTGTCAAACCTGTTGGAGCTGCACAAGTTGTAGTACCACCACCCAAAGCTGGCGAAGTTAATAAGCTAACTCTTGCACCACCCGCAGCAAATAATGCTTGTGCTCTTGCTTTTTGACCTGCTGTAAACATATTCATACATTGGTCATTTACATAATCCATATAGTTCATGAACATATCACCATTAGTTGTATTACCGCAAGTCTTTTTAGGAAAAGTTGGGCAACCACCGTTAGAAGTTTGTTGTGTTGGCGTATCAGAAACCAAGTCATTACCACAATTTGCATCACCCCAAATATGGCGAAGATTTAACCAGTGACCAACTTCGTGTGTTGCAGTACGACCATAACCAAACACGCCACCCAAAGTAGGATTTACTCCAAAATATTTATAACCCATTACCACACCGTCTTTGAAAGTACCTGCGTCTGTTGGGAAAGTTGCATAACCTAATAAACTTGTACTTGCACCACCAAAATTACAAACCCACATATTTAAGTATTGTGTTGGATTCCAAGCATCAGAACCTCCTTGTGCAGATTGTTTTACAAAAACACCGTTTACATCTGCTCCACCATATTCAAAATATGTTTTTGTGGTAGATTTTCTTACGATACCATTAGTTGCATTACCATTTGGGTCTCTTGTTGCCATTTGGAATTGAATTTCCATATCTGCTGCAACACCTTGAAATGCTGCTGGTACATTTGTTCTGTCTGCATTTAATTTTCTAAAATCTGCATTTAAAACATCAATTTGTGATTGAATTTGTGCATCAGAAATATTTTGTGCTGCTGTGTTATATACTACGTGTACTACTACAGGAATAATTACAACTGCTTTTTGTTGTTTTACTCCTTTGCCACCTAAGTATTGTGCCGAAAATCTTTGTGTATGTTCTTCCAATGCTTGAATTTTCTGCCAAGCATTTGGGTCAGCTTGTAGCATTTGTTCTACTGTTGGAGCACCGCAGTTTCTCGTTGGCGTAGTTTCGTGATTGTGTTTGTCTTGTGCAGACGCAGCAAAAAAAGTTGCTGTAGATAATAATGCTGTAGTAAAGATAGTTTTCAACATTTGTGTATAGTAGGTTAGATATGTTTTAATGTGTAATGACTTAGCGAAATAACAACAAATAAAAAATCATTTAGTAAAAATTATTTTTCGTTTCTATCTCTTTAAGACAATGCAAAGGTAATACAATGAATAAATAGTTTCCAAATTTTTTTGAAAATATTTTTAAAAAAATCTCAAAAAAATACATTTATCTAAAAATAATATTAAAATTTTGTTAATGCAACTGTGTTGCAAAAACAAAATTTAGTTGATTTTTTTTATAGTTGTTTAAACAAATATACTTGATTATCAACTATTTATAATTTTAACTCAAAAAAAATGTGCATTTTTTGCTATATATTTCCCAAAAACTTACATCTTAGCAAATAGATAAAATATACAATATTTGTTTAATTGCTTAAACAAATACTTTTTATGCGTTTAAGCAACTATAAATAAAAAAGAAAAAATACAATTTTCAAGTGATGCCTACCATCGAAGGGCAGTTGTATGTAAATGTAATTTGCTTAGTAACTGTATATTCGCCTTCAGGCGAATAAGAGTGTGGTGTGAAAGTAACTATAGCAAAGTTTTAGGCTCTTTTGCTATAGAATCACTAAGATTTTGTTTCCATTTACCAAGTCTATTCGCCATTATGGAGAATAACGGTTGCTATGTAACTTAGCGTATAGATACCAAAATTCTCTTTTTATAGGTTTTATACAAGTATAAAAGCCATTATTTTGGATTTTAACTGCTATTTTTGTAAAAATAGCGTATAAATATTAAAAAGAAATTTGTAAAGTCAAAACTATTATTTAGTTTTGCAATCCAAATGTAGATAATCAAAATTTTATACATAAATGCCAACCATACAACAGTTAATAAGAAACGGAAGGGAAGAAATCACCTTTAAATCAAAATCTCCTGCTTTGGATTCTTGTCCACAACGCAGAGGGGTTTGTACTCGTGTATATACGACTACACCAAAAAAACCAAATTCAGCATTGCGTAAAGTAGCTCGTGTACGTTTATCTAACGGAAAAGAAGTAAATGCGTATATACCAGGAGAAGGTCATAATCTACAAGAACACTCTATCGTATTGATTAGAGGTGGTAGAGTAAAAGATTTACCAGGGGTTCGTTACCACATCGTCAGAGGTGCATTAGATACCGCAGGGGTAAATGGTAGAAAACAACGCCGTTCTAAATACGGTGCCAAAAGACCAAAACCAGGACAAGTGGCAGCAAAAGGTGCACCAGCAAAAGGTGGCAAAAAGAAATAAATTTAACATATTTCTATACCTCTATGCAAAAGACAACTTTACACAAGTTGTCTTTTTTTGTTTTTATACAATTAATTCCAAAAAATACGATAAAATAGTATAAAAAATTTTAGTTACCTATTGTTTTGTGTAATTTTGTACTGATTTACAAATATATCTGTGAATATTTTAAGACACGAGTTGGACATATTTTATAACTACCAAAATGGGATTTTTAGATTTCTTATCCAGTGATATTGCAATAGATTTAGGTACTGCCAATACACTTATCATGCATAAAGGTAAAATAGTAGTAGATGAGCCTTCTATTATAGCTATAGACAGATTAACAGGGAAAGCAATTGCAATAGGCAAAGAAGCCATGTGGATGCACGAAAAAACGCATGACAATATCAAAACCATACGACCTTTGCGAGATGGAGTAATTGCAGATTTTCATGCTGCTGAAGAAATGATTCGAGGCATGATTAAAATGATAGACATGGGCAAACGTATTTTGGCACCTTCGCACCGCATGGTTATTTGTATTCCATCGGGGATTACAGAAGTAGAAAAACGTGCAGTACGAGATTCAGCCGAACACGCAGGAGCAAAAGAAGTGTATATGATACACGAGCCATTGGCAGCTGCTATTGGAATTGGCATTGATATCGAAAAACCTATGGGTTCGATGATTGTAGATATTGGTGGTGGAACAACCGAAATTGCAGTCATTGCATTGGCAGGGATTGTTTGCGACCAATCTGTACGCACCGCAGGAGATGTATTTAATCGGGATATTCTTGATTATATGCGACGCCAACACAATTTATTAATTGGAGAAAGGTCGGCAGAAAGAGTAAAAATAGAAGTAGGCTCGGCACTACCTGAACTCGAAAATCCACCAAATGATTATGAAGTAAGAGGTAGAGATTTGATGACAGGTATTCCTAAAGTTATCAAAGTTACTTATTCCGAAATAGCATACGCATTGGACAAATCTGTTTCTAAAATAGAAGAAGCTGTACTAAAAGCATTAGAAGTTTCGCCTCCAGAATTATCTGCCGATATTTATGACAATGGTATTCATCTTACAGGAGGTGGTGCATTGTTACGAGGTTTAGACAAAAGACTTGCTATTATTACAAAATTACCAATCCATATTGCTGAAGACCCTTTGCGTGCTGTAGTGCGTGGAACAGGAATGGCACTAAACAAAATAACGTCTTATCGTGGAATTTTGATGAGTTAAAGAATGATTTGCTAAATACCTAATTTTTTAGCTTGGGTTTGTAAAAATAGAATTAGTAGGTTACAACCTACTAATTCTATTTTTTTTGAAAGTTTATGTAGAAAATTAGTAGGTTTTATTCTCAAGTAAATGTGAAAGTTTATTTACGGATATGATTGTTAAACGGTTTTAATGTAAAAAGATTAAGTGCTACAAAAAACATTAATCTTCAATCGTTTTACCTGCTGCCCACAACAAAGTAGCACGAATTTTTGCATATTTATACTGCAATTCTATGAGTTTTGCTTCCGATTCTAATAATTTAGTTTCACGAGAATTGACTAAAAATAGAGAACTTTCGCCATTATTAAATTTATCTGTTTCGGCAGTTACCAATATTTTATAATTATTTATCATTGCAGCAACTTGTTGAAGCAGACTTTCAATATTTTTTAGTTCGTTGTAATTGGCTTTAATCTCATTGACAATTTCACGATTGACCTGTAGTCTTTCGTAAGTAGTTTGTTGTTGTTTTATTTTGGTTTGTTGCAATTTGCCTCTTTCTTTTCTAAACAACAAAGGAAAAGCTACATTAAAACCCCATTTATAATTATTATCAAAAAAACTTGGCAAGGTATTATCTAATCTACCATCTAATTGTAATAGATTATAATTTACATTGATAACAGGTTTCAACATTTCTCTTGCCAATTTGCGTTGTATTTCTAATTGTTTAAGTTTATAGCTCAATTTGATAAGTTCAGGGTGATTTTCATTGGCAAATAGTATTAATTCCTCACTACTCAAGGCATTTTCATTTTGTATGCTTGTGCTTGGAATTTGATTATCTGCTATTTCCAAAGGCTCCCCTGCATCTCCCCACAAATGATTAGAGAGAATTAATTTTGCGTTTTTATTTTCTATTTCAGATTTTTGTAAGGCTATTTGGCGGTCTTGTAAGGTAATTTTGGCTTCTACCGAGTCTATAGCTGCTGCATCTCCCTGCAAAGCACGTTGTACGATACCATCAAAACGAATTTTCGCCAAGTCATAACCTTTTTTTGCTAATTGGTATTGGTTATAACTTTCGTACCATTGCCAATAATCTTTGGCTGCTTGCAACAGTGTTTTATTGATAATTTTAATTCTATCTGCCTCAAAAATTTCTTTGGCAAACTGTGCTTCACGCACCGTAGCCCGTCTGTAATCCATAAATAAACCTTGTGCAAGAGGCACAGAAATTCCAATAGCCTCCAGACCTTGTGCAGGAGTTTTGTCAATATCATTCAAATAATAGCCTTTGTTTCTATCATATTCGGCTTTGATGTCCACGCCAAACCACGTAGGAATTTTTAGTTGTGTTTCCCAAAATTGATAATATAATTTGTCATTAAAATTTTTTGCTTCCAAATTAGAAGTAAATTTGGGGTCAAAAACTCCTCGAGCCAAACGAATTTCTTGTTTACCAAACTCCGAAAGTAACTTTGCTTGTTTTACAATTGGGTGGTTTTTTAGCATTTGTTGGAATATTTCGGCAGGTTTTATTTCTACAGTATTGGTATTTTCTGTATTTTGAGCAACAATAGCATGACCAATTCCTATACAGATAGTAAAAATTATAATACTTATACGATATATTTTTTGTAAATATTTCATCATTTTTAAGGTTAGTAATGCTATAAATAGCAAAGCATATAGATATAACTATTATTATTACTGCTATGTTTATTTTTTCTTAGATTTTAATTTCTAAAAGAAGATTAGCCATTGTTTGCCACGAAAACCGTTTTTTTTCTATTTTAAGATTATTAGTAAATATACTACTTTTGTCGTTGTCAAAAAAATCTGCAATAGCCTCGGCAATAGCTTCAGCATTTGGTTCTACTACATAACCAACTTTATTGTGTGTGATAATTTCGGAAAGTCCCCCAACATTGCTAACAATAATTGGTTTTTCGAAGTGGTAAGCTACTTGTGAAACGCCGCTTTGTGTGGCACTTTTATACGGTTGCACAATCAAATCTGCTGCCGAAAAATACATAGCAACCTCCGAATTTGGAATAAAATGTGTAGCTCGAATAATCTGTGTTTCTAAATTATATTTGCGAATAATTGCCTCGTATTTTTCTTTATCTTCATAAAATTCTCCTGCAATAATTAGCTTTAAGTCTTTGTTTTTCAAGCTATTAGCTGCCAAAGCCATTAACAATAAATCTAAGCCTTTATAAGCACGAATAAATCCAAAAAATAATAAATATTTGTATTTGCTGTCTAAATTTAGGTGTTTTTGGGCAAGTTTCTGTGCTATAGCATCACCATAATTATCATAAATAGGGTGTGGTGTGTAGAAATGTTGTTTGCTTGGTGCAAAAAATTTTGCATCTTCCAAAACCGTATGAGACATTGCCACCACCGCATCACAAGCCGAAAGAAAATAACGAACCAAATACGTATCTCCTATGCGTTTTTCGTGTGGAATAATGTTATCGGTAATAGCAACTATAGGTATGTTTTTGGGCAAAAAACGCAGAAAAGTACCTAAACATGGCGACATAAAAGGCAACCAAAATCGACAAATTACCAAATCATAGTCTTTTTTGCGATATTCCAAACCTCTACGAATCCAATTAAAAGGATTAATAGAATTTAGTTTACTAAAAATAGTTAAATTAGGTGCTTTTTCGTCTGTTGTTTGTGAAGTACCAGGGAATAAAATCGAAGGATATTGCAAACTAAAACTAAGAATATGTACCGTATTGCCTGTTTTTTCCAATTCGTATGCCAATCTTTCGCTGGAGGCAGCTATGCCGCCTCGCAAAGGATGGGCAGGCGTAATCAGTAAAATTTTTTTCATTTCTAACAAAATTAGAATCTTTGTTGTATAATTATTTAATAAATTCCAATAGATAACATAACCAAAGTACAAGCCTCTACGGTTTCTATACCATTTTGTTCTGCTAATTTTTTTAGGGTTTGGTTTTCTGTATTTGGATTAAAAATAATGCGTTTAGGTTTGGTTTGTAAAATATAGTCATACCATTCTGCTTGATTTTTTTCGCCAATATATAAGGTAATGGTATCTATATCCGAAAAAATAGTTTTATCTGTATGTATGATTTCTCCTGCAACAGTTCCTTTTTTTATTCCAACATTCACAATCGTATGATGATTTTGGCGAAGTGCGTGGGCTGCTTTATAGGCATATCTTTCAGGGTTTTCACTTGCCCCAAGAATCAGAGTTTTTTTAGACATAAAAATTAAAAATTTTGGTTATTTGGAAAACTTAATACTAAGAAATATAAATAAATTATTCTATTAGTAAATTTTATAAAAAATCTACAAAATATAGAAAATAACACACAAATTTAACAAAAAATTCTATACATTTGCTTTATTTGTACTGTGGTCTTATTATTTTTTGTTCGCAATTAGTTAATGTAAGTTGTGTGTATAAAAAATAATTTCCTACTACAAAAAAAGTATCTTTGCAAAATCTTTACAAAGTTTTATTATTATAGCTTAATTCCATTCATTTATCCTAAAATTATACTAAATGCTTTCTGTTTCCAATCTTTCGTTACGTTATGGTAAACGTACTCTTTTCGAAGAAGTCAATTTAAAATTCACCCCTGGTAATTGCTACGGTATTATTGGTGCCAATGGTGCAGGAAAATCTACTTTGCTCAAAATTATGTCTGGTGAAATAGACCCTACATCTGGACAAGTGGTTTTAGATGCTCGTACTCGTATGTCGGTGTTAAAACAAAATCATTTTGAATATAATGATTTTCAAGTTTTGCAAACCGTTATAATGGGGCATAAACGACTCTACCAAGTAATGCAAGAAAAAGATGCTATTTATGCCAAACCCGATTTTAATGATGCAGACGGCGTAATTGCTGCCGACCTCGAATCCGAATTTGCCGAAATGAATGGCTGGGACGCAGAAAATGAAGCTGCTTCGCTACTAAGTAATTTAGGTGTCGTAGAAGAGTTACATTATAAAACAGTTGCCGAACTTAACGGAAAAGACCGTGTAAAAGTATTGTTGGCACAGGCATTATTTGGCAATCCAGATATTTTACTACTCGATGAACCTACCAATGATTTGGACGTAGAAACGGTAATGTGGTTGGAAGATTTTTTGGGAGAATTTAGAAATATTGTCATTGTAGTATCTCATGATAGGCATTTTTTAGATTCTGTTTGTACGCATATTGTAGATATTGATTTTAGTAAAGTACAATTATACTCAGGAAATTATACGTTTTGGTACGAATCCAGCCAATTAGCAGCCAAACAACGCAGTGACCAAAACAAAAAAGCAGAGGAAAAACGCAAAGAATTACAAGATTTTATTATGCGTTTTAGTGCCAACGTTTCTAAATCTCGCCAAACCACAAGCCGCAAAAAAATGTTGGAGAAATTGAATGTAGAGGAAATCAAACCATCTACACGCAAGTACCCAGGTATTGTGTTTGCACAAGAAAGAGAAGCAGGCGACCAAATTTTGACCATTAAAAACTTGAGCAAAAAAGCAGACGGAAATTTCCTATTCAAAGACATTGATTTTTCGCTGTCTAAAGGAGATAAAGTAGCAATTTTGTCCAAAAATAGCTTGGCAGTGCATACTTTTTTCAAAATATTGAACGAAGAAGAAACTGCCGATACAGGAGATTTTCGTTGGGGAGTTACTATCAAAAAAGCCTATTTGCCAAATGACAATGCAAGTTATTTTACAATAGACGAAAACTTAATTGATTGGTTACGACAATATTCTACAGACAAAGACGAAACATACGTGCGTGGATTTTTGGGAAGAATGTTGTTCTCGGGAGAAGAAACCCTAAAAAAATGCCATGTACTATCAGGAGGCGAAAAAATGCGTTGCATGATTTCGAGAATGATGTTGCAACAAGCAAATATGCTACTAATGGACGAACCAACCAATCACTTAGATTTGGAATCTATTACCGCATTTAATAATGCCTTAAAAGATTATAAAGGCTCTGTATTATTGGCATGTCATGACCACGAATTTGTGCAAACAGTTGCTAATCGTATTATAGAAATTACACCAAAAGGTATGATAGACAAAATGATGCCTTATGACGACTATATTCAAAGTGCCGAAATAAAAGAACTACGCAAAAAAATGTACGCATAAATATTTAGTAAAATTTTGTATATTCGCCTTTAGGCGAATGTGTCATCTGGTAACACCATTGCCTAATCTATACGACATGTTCTCCTAAAGGCAAATGTAAAATTACTACCTAAATAATTACCTTACATGAATTAATTAATTACGTAACATACAGCAACTAATGAATCACAACCATATTATTGCATCTCTCAAAAAATCTGTTCTATTTCAGGCATTACCTGCCCATGTGTTAGAAGATATTGCGAATAAAGTAAAATTTCGCCAATTTTTCAAGGAGGAAACGGTTGTTTGGCAAAGCAAACCAAGTGATAGTTTGTACCTGATTGTCAATGGCATTGTGGCAGTACAACGCGTCATGGCAAATGGACAAGAACATACTTTGGCATATTTGATGGCGGGCAATACCTTTGGAGAAGTTGGAATTTTGGAAAATCAGCCTCGTTCTGCCAATATTACGGCTATGAGTGAAGTAGATACTTTAGTTATTAGACGAGCCGATTTTATAGATATGTTGCATAATTATCCACCTTTGACTATCGAATTGGCAAAAATGCTGGCACGTTATCTTACCGAATCTAACCGTAGAGCAGCACGTGGCAACAAAAATGCAAAACTTATTCTATTATTTAATATGGCAAAAGGGGCAAGTGCTACAAGTACAGGCTGCTTTTTGGCAAAAGCATTGGTCGAAAAAACCAAACAACGCACTTTGTTTATGGAATATCCAAATCCGCAACAAATTGTAACCGATATGGGAATCAACAAAAGAACGAAAATCTATAACCACGAAGAAGGATTTGATGTATTAGCTTCTTTAGATGACAATGCACATTTGCCGCATCATGCACGTATGACTTTGCTTTTGGATAATGTAATGAAAGATTATGATAACGTAATTATTACATTGCCTGCCTTGATTGATGAAACAATTTCTACTATTTTAGATGATGCAAATCAAATTATTCTTTTGTCGCCACCTGTCAAAGAAATGTGGGGTGCTATCGAAGAATTTAAAAAGCAACTCAAAAAATATATTCGTCCCGAAGAAACCGTTTTATTTGCTATTGCAAACCGCAATAAACCTGAATATCAAGATGTTAAGATAGAAGAACCTTACGATTACGAATTTCCGTTTATCGAAAATTTCCCATCTTTGCGTATTGCAGATGTTTCTCAATTCCATATTCCAACAGGCATTGCACAACTTGTTGAAATGTTTGCAGACCGTTTGGATAGAACCAACCAAGTTGGCGTGTTTATTCCAACAACAGTCGATGTCGATAGCAAAGTAGATACTTCACAATACGTGCAACAAACTTTAAACTTTTTGGCAGAGAGATTTGGCGGGGCAACCAGCAAAGAAGTTAGTGGGGTTTGGAATAGTGATAAAGTTGGATTGGTGGGCGAAAAAGTATTTATTGTGCATACTTACGTTACCCCAAGTGCATTAAATCAATATTTAGATGAGGTAATTGAATATGTAAAAGAATTAAAAGTAGTCATGCGACAAGAAGCAATGGCTTTGGAAGTAAATCGCAAATTGACTTTGATATAATTTTTGGATTCCTACCTATACTTTTCAAGTAGTAAAAAACTTGAAAAGTATTATTTTTTCGGTGATTGCGATTGTAAAAAAAATGGCAAAAGACCTTGCAAGCTGAAGCATATAGCATAATTACAACATAAACAAAAACTATTTAACCTCTATAAATATGTTTGATTTTCAAGGACATCGAGGCTGTCGTGGAATACTGCCCGAAAATACATTGGCTGGCTTTTGTAAAGCTATGAAATTAGGGGTTACTACTTTGGAAATGGATACGGTAATTAGCAAAGATGGACAAGTTGTTGTTTCACACGAGCCGTATATGAATCATGAAATATGTAGTATGCCTGTAAATACGAATCAAATTGCAAAAGAAATTACAAAAGAAAATGAAAAACATTTTAATTTGTATGCCATGAATTATGCCGAAATCAAAACATTTGATTGTGGTTTGAAACCTCACCCACGTTTTCCGTATCAAGAAAAACAAGCAGCCTACAAACCATTACTTAGCGAAGTATTTGAGCAGACTGCCAAATTTGCCCAGAAAATAGCCCGCAAAAATGCCTTATTTTTTAATATCGAAACCAAATGCAAAGTAGAAACAGATGATATTTTTCACCCAAAACCTGCTATTTTTGCACATCTATTGTACGAAGTTATCGAAAAATATGCAATGGTAGCTAACACAATGATTCAATCTTTTGATGTCCGTACTTTGCAATATTTGCACGAAAATGATAAAAAAATAGCCTTATCTTTATTGGTAGAGCCAAATGAAGTTACAGGTGAAATTACTAAGTTTGAACAAAAAATAGAGGAATTAGGTTTTATTCCACAAATTTATAGCCCATTTTACGAATTGGTGGACGAAAAGCTAATGGAATTTGCCCGAAAACACCAAATGAAAGTAATTCCATGGACAATTAATGAGCAAAAAGTTTTGGATAAATTAAAAAAATTAGGTATTCACGGCTATATTACAGATTATCCTAACTTAGTAATTTGAATAGATGTTAGTAAACTCTGTAGCATAAACTTAAATCTGTACTTGTAAATCATTGATAATCAATTACTTATAAGTACAGACTAAAGTCTATGCTACAAATTTTTATAATCTCTAATAGAAAAATATTTTTTTGACTTTATTTTTCCTATATTTGTTCTATTCTATGCCAACTTGATTTTTTATGCACAGTCCTCACACACGAATTTATTTGATAGGAATGCCTGCTTCAGGCAAAACTACGCTTGGCAGATATTTGGCGGAGTTGATAAATTATGATTGCATAGATTTGGACAAAGAAATAGAAATACAACAAGGGGCAACGATTGCCGAAATTTTTGAACGAAAAGGCGAAGACGAATTTCGCAAAATGGAACAACGTATTTTGCAACAATCTTTTGCTTGGCAACAAAAAGTAATTGCAACAGGTGGCGGAATGCCTTGCTTTTTTGACAATATGGAACAAATCAAAGAAAACGGATTTTCTATTTTTTTATCGGTCAATCCGCAAGAATTACAAAATAGAATTCGCAGACAAACACATATTCAAAGACCTATTTTTGAGGCAAAAACAGATGCCGAATTACTCGAAGACTTGATACAAAGATTAGAAAAACGACAAATATTTTATAAACAAGCTAATATGATGGTAAGTGCCGAAGACAAAAATGCCAAACAATTAGCTTTATATTTGGTAGATTTTTTTCAGAGATGGAAAGATACTTTGTAAGTATTGGTATTTGGCACTATGCTGTATCTGTGAGCTTACTATCAGTTACTTCCATGCTTTGTTGCAGTTAGAAGTGAATTGCCCAACCAAAACCTACAAAAATATTTTCCCCTCTCTGTAGCGTATTCCCCTTTTCTTACGTATAGGGTTTAACTACAAAAATAAAAAGCAAATTAACTGTATAAAAACCCTAATTAACGTGAACTACGGAT
>JBIKRY010000337.1:0-4843 GCA_044348925.1 Bernardetiaceae bacterium | reverse complement strand
GTTAGAAAAAGCAACTGTAGTGCCTGTACCAACGCCTATAGTACTTGCAAATGTATTCGTACCTGTGTTAGAAAAATTTATTGTGGAAGTATTTGGAATGGTCAAAGCAGAAGTAAAAGTAGCATTATTGCCACCAAAAGTAGCTGTTACTGAAGTAGGCAATGTAATAGCACTTGGATAACTTGCCGAACCTGTACCCGCAACGGTAAAGGTAGTTTTTGTACTGCTAATTGTCCCAAAAGTAATCGTATTTGCTAAAGTAGCAGACGTATTAATGGTAGCTGTTCCACCTGCAACACTAAAATTTAAGTTTGGTAAAGTTTTGGAAGAATTACCAGTTTCTACAGTTAAACTAGCTCCATTATTCATAGTAACGGTAGAAGTTCCTGAAGTCAGTGTCAAATTATTACCTGCACTTCGCAAGTCTAAAACAGTTCCTGCACCTCGGATACTAATTGCAGAACTACCCAAAGTTAAGCTACGAACCGCATCACCTACAGGGTTTGCATTGATAGAAGAACAAGTAATTGGTTGATTATTCGTATTTAAAGTACCATTTACCAAACTAAGAACCCCTGTAGTCGTATTACCAAGTCCAGAAGTAGCCAACTGCCATGAAGCAGTAGCAGGAGTAGCAATAGTAGAATTAAAATCTATACCACCTGCAAATGTTTTGGTAGCACCTATAATCGTATTAACACCTGCTAAATTATCATCAAAAATCAATTTTCCAGCCAAAGAAGTAGTAACATTATTTACTAAAGTCAAACTTCCACCTACTGTAAGTGTGTTTGCAACAACCCCTGCCAAAGTCATCGTATTTACTCCTGTAAAATTCAATGTTCTTGTAGTAGCTGGAACATCTAAAGTAGTAGTAAAACCTGCTGTCCCTGAATTGGCATCAAATCTTACATCATCATTAATGGTTGGAGGACATTGTCCACCAGCACCACCCGAAGTTAATGACCAACGTGCAGAATTACTCCAATTACCTGTGCCACCAACCCAAAATAAACTACGTGAAGTAGTAAGTGGAGTAAAAGTAACATTCGTATTAGCACCACCATCTACATAACCTTGATTAACTGTGATTGCTGCACCACCACCTGCATTGATATTACTAAGATTTGCATTTGCCCAAGTTTGTGCTGTGCTAAAATTTACAGTTGCAGGTGTGCCTGATTGAGAGTTTATTGTAACATAATTGGTAGTTGGAGAAACGCAAGTACCATTCAACACAAAATTTGCATTGGCAGTAGAAGTACCTGTTCCCGAAAAACGCCACGTACTTGTAGCTGCAATAGTTACAATACCGTTATACGTATTGCCATTGTTAGAAAAAGCAACTGTAGTGCCTGTACCAACGCCTATAGTACTTGCAAATGTATTCGTACCTGTGTTAGAAAAATTTATTGTGGAAGTATTTGGAATGGTCAAAGCAGAAGCAAAAGTAGCATTATTGCCACCAAAAGTAGCTGTTACCCCTGTAGCCATATTAATAGTAGCATAAGAAGTATTGCCTGTACCTGTTACATTAAGATTAGTAGCTGATGTAGCCGTAATTGCACCAAAAGTAATGGTATTTGCCAAAACAGAGGAGGTATTTATGGTAACTGTACCTGTAGAACTAAACGTAGTTGTAGGCATAGTTTTGTTATCATCTCCTGTTTCTATGCTTACATTTCCTGTATTAGTAGATGCTATAGTTGCGGTATTTGCGGTATAAGTTAGATTTGCACCTCTCAAATCTAAAATTGTGCCTGTACCTGTGAGGGTAATAGCCGAAACACCAAAAGTCAAAGTACGAGCCAAAGCAGAATTTGCATTCAACAAAGGCGTATTTATTGCTTCTCCATTCGTATCTAAACTACCTTGTAGTACATTAATTGCTACCGAACTTTGCAAACTATTACCAGCTTGTAGTTGCCATGAAGCACCAACGGTAGCCGAATTAAATGTAATAGCACCTGCAAAAACCTTATTAGCAGTGCTTATTGCATTAGTGCCTACTAAATTATCATCAAAAATTAAATTCCCTGCAAAAGTTGGTGTAACATTTGCCACCATAACCAAATTACCATTTATGGTAAGGGAATTAGCAACAACGCCTGCCAAAGTCATGGAATTAACTCCTGTAAAATTGGCACTTAGACACACCGCAGGCACATCTAAAGTAGCCGTAAAGCCAGCAGCTCCCGAATTAGCGTCAAAAAAAACGTCATCTGTTGCTGTTGGTACAGATGCACCACTTGCACCACCCGAAGTAGTTGACCAGTTTGTGGTGCTGCTCCAATTTCCATCACCACCCGTAACCCAAAATCGTTGTGCTAATAAAGGTTGAAATGCTATGATAGAAAACAGAGAGAATAAAACAAAGAATTGCTTTCTCATTTGTGTTGTGATTTTATAAGTATAATGAATTATCATTGGAATTTTGTTTTAGCCAAAGGTTTAAATTGTTTAGTATATTTTTTTAAAATTTATAGTAAACGAGCAAAAAAGTCATCTATATAAACTTATTTTATATAAAAAGGTTGCACCGTAAAAATTTAAAATTTACAAATCTATAGTAAAAGGAATTTTTTTAATTGGTTTGTCATTGCTATAGGTTTCTACGATAGCAATTTTGTCTATAATTTCCAAACCTTCTATTACTTCCCCAAAAACAGTATAACGCATATCCAAAGTTATATCACCACCTATAGTAGTATATGTTTGGAATTGTAATGGGGTTACTTGTAAATTATATTGTTTAGCTGCCCATTGCAACTCCAACGAGTCATATTTTGTGCCTTGAATAATATAAAATTCAGTTGGCGAAGATTTTTTTTCTGGATTATTTTCATCTGGTCTTGCCATTGCCAAAGCACCGCGTTTATGAAAATATTTGGGATTAAATTCGGCTGGTATCATTACCTTTTCTTCCTTTGCTACTAATTTGCCTAAATCTCCTCCTTGAATCATAAAACGATGAATAACCCTATAAAATTCTGTGTTATCCTTATAATAACCATTTTTAATTAATCTTACAAAGTTTGCTCGATGCAAAGGCGTATCTACATATAAACTACAGACAATAACCCCATATTTTGTCTGTATTCGAACAATATTTTCGGTATTTTCCTTTCCATAGTTCAATAAAGTTGTTTTTACTGTTTTTTCATCTAATTTTTGCGTACAAGAAAATATAACACAGAAGAAAAATATACACAAAAACAAATAGATAAAAAAGAATTTCACACGCATAAATTAATATGTAATTTGTCTAATGACAAAAATATAGGAAAAAAATGTAATTATCATAATAATATAGGAAAAAAATTTTGAAAAAATAAAAAAAATATAGACTAAAATGATTTTTTATTTTTTTTTGTACTATTATTTTGATTTATTTGCAAATATCAAAACAATCACTTTTATTTGCAACAATTCTAAGGTCTGGTAGTTCAGCTGGTTAGAATGCTGCCCTGTCACGGCAGAGGTCGCGGGTTCGAGCCCCGTCCAGACCGCAACATAAAAAGCCAAAATCTGTATAGATTTTGGCTTTTTTTATTCAGATACAAAAACTCTTTTTACCCTCTCCCCTACTGCGGTCAAGATTTCGTAAGGAATAGTTTCTGCTTGCTGTGCCAAAGCAAAAATAGTGGGGTTTTCCCCAAAAACAATTACTTCATCACCTTCCTGTACTAACAAATTAGTAATATCTACCATACACATATCCATACAAATATTGCCAATCGTAGGCACTAAAGAACCGTTGATATTAACAAATACTGCCCCATTACCAAATTTTCTACAAAAACCATCAGCATAACCAATAGCTATAGTGGCTATGGTTTTGTCTTGTTCTACTTTTCCTTTGCGACTATATCCTACGGTTTCGCCTGCTTTGATATGTTTTATTTGCGAAATTACTGTTTTTAGAGTTGCTATAGTGCGTAATTTATCTTGTAACCAACCATTTGTTTCCACCCCATACAAACCAATTCCAAGCCTAACCATATCTGCAATACGTGGCGAAATGCCAATAATATGCTCGTCCCCATGTAATATATCTTGAAAACGAACAATGGCAGGCGAATTACAAAGATGCCAAATTGTAGTGTAGCCCAAAATTTGTTCAATTTCCGTAGCTATTTCTGTAAAAGCTTGCATTTGGTGATGCGAAAAACTATTAAATTCTGCACCATCGGCAGCAGCTAAATGTGTAAAAATACTTTGTACTTGTAATTTTTTTGCATTATTTTCATCTCCTAAAATAGTTCGTAAATAAGTTATATCTTGTTTTTCAAAACCCAAACGGTGCATACCTGTATCTATTTTCAAATGAATTTTGATAACTGTTTTGGAAGTTTTAAAACTATTTTGATTATTCGGTGAATTTATGTAACTAAGCAAAGCCTGTAGCATATTTTTGCTATAAATTTCAGGCTCAAGCTGATAACGAAATAATTTATCAAAACTATCTGCTGTTGGATTCATCACCATAATTGGTAGTGTAATGCCATTTTCTCGCAAAGCAATTCCCTCATCTGGATACGCCACTGCCAAATAATCTACCTGTTGATATTGCAAAAGCCTGGCCACCTCAAAACTCCCACTACCGTATGCAAAGGCTTTGACCATCACCATTATTTTGGTGTTTGTTGGCACAAGAGAACGGTAAAAAGATAAATTATGCGACAAAGCCTCTAAATTAATTTCTAATCTGGTGCCATGTATTTGTTTTTGTAATTCCTTTACAATTTGTTCAAATTGGAAAATTCTTGCACCTTTTATCAAAATATTCTCTTGATAAAACTGTATAAGATTACTTTTTTTCTGTGTATATTGATTGCTATTT
>JBIKRY010000073.1:0-16984 GCA_044348925.1 Bernardetiaceae bacterium | reverse complement strand
GCCCTTATTTTATAGCAGAACTATATTTTTTCTTCAAATCCTGTGAAAATTTCGCACAACTCTACCAAGAGTTGGCAAATCCCGAAATGGTAAAATTGGAATAAATTGTCAAAGTGGGAATTGCTGCTTACAAATACTCATTAGATAATTAATCCAATGTAAATTCTTCTTTCCAATTTACTTTTTCTTTCCAATCTGGTTGTTCATTTTTTACAAATAGAAAATTTCCAACCACCAAATAGGCTATTTCTGTCCGCATAAAACAACGGTAAGCATCATCAGGCGTTGCTACAATAGGTTCTCCACGTACATTAAAACTCGTGTTTACGATAACTCCGTAGCCTGTTTTTTTCTTAAACGTGCTAATTAATTCGTGGTAACGTGGATTTGTTTCTTTGTGTACTGTTTGGATACGAGCCGAAAAATCTATGTGTGTAACCGCAGGCATATCCGAACGTAATTGATATAGTTTTTCTTTGAGAGGCAAACTATCATAATTGTCGGGCATTTTTTTTCTGCGTTTTTGTACCACAGGTTGCACCAAAAGCATATACGGCGAAGGTTTTTGCTGTTCAAAATATTCTGCTACATCTTCTGCCAAAACCGAAGGAGCAAAAGGTCTAAAAGATTCTCTATATTTTACTTCTACATTTAATTTGCGTTGCATTTCGGGACTTCGTGTGTCGCCAATGATACTTCTTGCACCCAAAGCCCGAGGTCCAAATTCCATTCGCCCTTGAATCCAACCAATACAATGCCCTTGCTCCAAGAAAGTAGCTACTTTCTCTGCCAATTCCGAAAAATTTTCAAAATAATGATACTTTGCTTTATATTTTTTTGCTGCAAGTTCGACATCTAAATCGGTAAATTTAGGTCCTAAATAAGAGCCTTGCAAACTATCCATTTCTTTTGCAACCCTACGTTCTTTGCCAAAATAGATGTGATAAGCTGCTTGTGCAGCACCCAAAGCACCACCTGCGTCCCCTGCTGCTGGTTGTATAAAAATATCTTTAAAAATATTTTGTTGTAATAATTTGCCATTTGCTACGCAATTTAATGCCACGCCTCCTGCCATACACAAATAGTCGGCACCTGTCAATTTTTTGGCTTCTTGTGCCATTTTTATTACTACTTCCTCTGTAATTTGTTGAATAGCAAGCCCCAAATTGCAATGTTTTTGCTCCAATTCGTCTTCTGCATTTCGGCGTTTAAACCCAAACAAAGCCTCCCATTTATCATCATGCACCATTCGCAATCCCGAAGCATAATTAAAATAGCTTTGGTCAAGCCAAATAGAACCATCTTCTTTAATATCTATCAATTTTTCTTTAATGGTTTGTACATAATTTTGCACTTCTACAGCTTTTGGATTGCCGTAGGGTGCAAGTCCCATCAGTTTATATTCGCCAGAATTGACCTTAAAACCTAAAAAATAGGTAAAAGCAGAATATAATAGTCCCAAAGAATGTGGAAATTTTAGTTCTCTTAAAATACTAATATCTTTGCCTTCGCCCAAGCAAATCGATGCTGTAGCCCACTCACCTACGCCATCGATGGTCAAAATAGCAGCTTTTTGATAGGCAGATGGATAAAAAGCACTTGCAGCATGCGATAAGTGATGTTCTGGGAAAAGTAATTTTACTTTCTTTTTGTCATATTCCCCAACTTTTTTTAACTCCTTGTAAATCAGTCGTTTAAGAAACATTTTTTCGTTGAGCCACACAGGAATAGCAGTAAGAAAAGACCGCAAACCACGTGGTGCAAAAGCATAATAGGTTTCTAATAATCTTTCAAATTTGAGTAATGGTTTGTCATAAAAGGCAATGGCATCAAGCTCGTCAATGCTCACACCTGCATATTGTAAACAAAATTTTACTGCCTGCACAGGAAAATCTGGGTCGTGCTTTTTGCGAGTAAATCTCTCTTCTTGTGCTGCCGCAATGATTTCTCCGTCTTGAATAATAGCAGCTGCCGAATCATGATAAAAAGCCGAAATGCCGAGTATGGTCATGTATTTTTTGGGTAAATATCGATATAAAATAGTATCTCTGTAATGTAAGTTGTGTAGTGTTACTCTAAAAGGGACTAAAGTCCGTTCTACATACACTACGCAAATTACATTATTCAATAAAAAAATAACTTAATAAATTAAGGTGAACTATGAATTATTTTTTTGGTAATAACGAATAGTTGATTTATCTCAGTGTAAAATCTGCAAACAATGAAATTACTACGCCTTACGCTAAGCAAAGATAGAAATATTGTTCATAAATCTGTCTATTGTTGTAGATAATTTTTGTAATTCGTTGTATGCTTGGAAGAAATTACGAATATTTTTAAACCAATATTGTGTGTTTACATAAAAAAATACGGTTTCTGTTGTGTATAGCCTAAAAAAAGTAGTTTCTTTGTGCAAGTTTGGTGTGTTGGTGGAATTGGTTTCAATGGCATTACGGGTTTAACACAAACAATGGCAGAAATACAAAAATCCTAAGCTACTCAAAACTATTTACTAATTGTTTTAGAATTTCCAAAAGCACCTTTTTATTTTCATGTCTTAAATCCTTAAACTTAAAATTACATTCCTCGCCTATTTTTTCAAAAGCTACTTGTTGCACCTTTTCGCCTTCCTCTGTAAGTTTCACTCGTTTGATACGTTTATCTTTTTCATCTTCTATTTCGGCTATTAGACCTATGTGAAGCAAACGCCGCATCATTTGTTGCCCTGTAGCTAATTCTGTAATTGTATGCTCATATACTTGTGATTTTGAGGGGTTTCCAAAAATTTTAATGGTAGTCAAAAAACTAAATTCGTCTAAAGAACTAATTGGCAAACCCTCCAAATATTGTTTAGCAAATAATTTGGAATAACGGTTTACTCTATTTAAGACATAGCCCAAATCCCGATTTAGTTGTGTTTCATCTCCCTGTTTCCCATTTTGGTTTCTCAAAATCCAATACGCAAAACCTTCTACATCAGTGCTTTGTGTCTGTGTTTGGTATTCATCAAAAGATTGAATGAGATTAATTATGTCTTTACTTTCCATACTATTTCTTAAATTACTATACAACAATATGAGTGCCATTTTTAAACTTTCCAAGTCTTAAAGACTTGGAAAGTCTTGATTATCAATTAGTTACATAACTTGATTTAATAAACATAACTATTTGATTTTCAGTTACTTATAAAAAATGCCACTCGTATTGATACAAAGATAGTATTTTTTTTGAAAATATTTTGCTAATGATTAAACTATTACTATTTTTACATATCAAATATTAAAAAATTACTTTACTTAAATAGTATTTTTATGAACAATTCAGTAATAAACCCTATTTTGGGTGAAAATCAATGTTTGGCAATTATCGAAGTTATTGTAAAAAGCCAAGCCAAATTTATGGAATATGTTGTAGGGCATTTGCCTTCCATAGCCCAATACGGTGGCAAAATCATTTTCGAAGGTTTTGATAAAGTAAGTTATCAAGGCGAAGCAAAATCTTATCATTTTTTGGTTATTCAAACTTGGGAAAGTCAAGAAAACTTCGAAAAATGGTGGAATTCCCCCGAATACAAACCTTGGAAAGAAATGCGACACGAAGGAGCAGACGTTTCGCTGACCTTAGTTAAGCAAAGAGGCAATCATTAAAAATATTTAAAATTCACTAAAACAATAATCTTATGAAAACCTATCTTTTGTCATTATTTTTCTTAATCATCTTGGTTTTTGCTTGCAAAAAAACAGAAGAACCAAAACCAGCACCGACCAAAATCATTTCCCTAAGTGGAGATTTGAGTTTTGGAGAAGTCGAAATAGGCAAAACTGCCTCTAAAATCCTAAAAATTAGCAATTCGGGAACTGCAATTCTCAAAGTTAGTAGCCTTGTTTTACCTGTAGGTTTCGAAGCCACGTTTAGCGGAGATATTGCCGTAAATGGTAGCCAAGAAATTGCTGTTATTTTTAAACCTACCGAAGAAAAAGACTATTCGGGGCAAATTACCGTCAATGCCGACCACACAAGCGGAACAAATACGATAGCCATTTCGGGAAAAGGCAAAAAAATAGCAGTAGTTGTGCCAACTACTCCTTTGGCTTTTTTGCTCAAAAACGCAGGGCAAGCCTACGGAAAAGGACTTTGTGTGGATAAAAACGACAATTTTTATTATACAAGTCTTTTTCAAGGAACTTTAGAAGGAAAAAGCCTTACTTCGACAGGTGGCATTGATAATTATTTTGCCAAACACGACAAAAATGGCAATTTGATTTGGGAACGCAGTTTTGGCGGGGCAAACACAACTACCGTAGCACACGGCATTGATACTGATGACGCAGGAAATGTCTATTTGGCAGGTTATTTTGGGCTTGATGGCACAGCTGATGCACGCACTATCAATCTTGGCAATGCTAAAACTTTGACTTCAAAATCTCATTTTGATGCTTTTTTAGCCAAATATGATGCTTCAGGAACGGCACAATGGGCATTTAGTTTGGGAAATCCTACAGGAATAACCGAAGAAAGAATTTGGGATATTGTAGCAGATGCTAACGGCAATACTTATGTTTCAGGGGCTTTTTCGGGTACTATTAATTTCAATCCATTAGGAACAACAGCACGCAATTTGAGCGTAACGGGCATAGGGCATTTCTTGGCAAAATACAATTCGGCAGGCGAAAATTTGTGGGCAATAAAATTTGATGCCAATATCACAAACCTTTTTGCAGAAGGCTATACAACTATAGATTTTGACCAAAATGGAAATGTATTTTTGGCAGGAGTATATCGCAATTCTTTGACGATTGGTACAACAAATTTGACAAGTGTGGGCAATACAGATTTCTTTTTAGCAAGTTTTAATGCCTCGAATGGCAATGCAAATTGGGCAAAATCTTTTGGTGGTGGAGGCAACGATATTGTTTCGCCAGGGGCAATGCGTGTAAATAAAAACGGTGAACCACACCTAACAGGCAGATTTTCAGGTACTTCCAATTTTGGTGGAACAACTTTGACAAGCAATAGTACAGGCAATATTTTTGTGTTGGCTTGTAACAATTCGGGCAATACCAAATGGGCTATTTCATTTACAAAAACCACAGCAGGACTTGACGGCGGGCATCGTGTAGATTTTGATACCCAAAACAATGTCTATGTAGCAGGTTGGTTTAGAGGAAATGCAGATTTTGATGGAAAAAGTGGCACAGCTATTTTGACTTCTAACGGAACAAATGATGCTGGAGATGTTTTCTTGGCAAAATACAATTCAAACGGAGATTATTTGTGGGCAAAAAACATTGGTGGCGTGGTAAGTGGTGCAGATAATTTGGCAATTTGTGCAGGTTTGGGCGTAGATAGTCAAGGAAATAGCATCATTACAGGTAAAGTGTATGGCACAAACATAGATTTTGATACAAATCCTAATCAAGTTTTTAACTTAGCAAGTGGCGGACAAGATGACTGTTTTGTAGCAAAATACACTACCAACGGAGAAATTTTTAAGAAATAAGCAATAAGCAATAAGCAACAAGATAAAAAAACTAAAATTTAAACTATATGTTTTTATTTTAGTAGAGTTTATGAATAATTTGTATAATAGACTTTAGTCTGTTTTTAAGTAGTTGAAAATCAATAACTTGCACAGACTAAAGTCTATGCTACAGCAATTATTCATAAACTCTAGTTTTTTTATTTTTATTTTTGAAAGCATACAATTTTTATGACCATTTAACCCAACAATTATATGCAATATACAAATCCAGAAGTTGTTTTGAAAACAACAAATGAAGAAATATATCTTACACTTGAATATGACCCAATTAACAAATGGGGATATAGTAATTGGCTTTGGCAATTTGAATACGGTGAAGAATATGTCAAAGAAGGTTGTGAAGCCATGCTTCGTTTTGTAGAAAAATACAAATTTGACCGTTGGCTTAATGACAATCGTTTGGTTGTAGGTGCTTGGGACGGAGTAAATGAGTGGATAGCCTCCGATTGGATACCAAGATTATTACAATTAGGTGTAAAACACTACGGAGTTATTAACTCTCTTGAATTGATAGCCTCTTTGTCCTCAGAATTTATGGAGGAAAATGTTAATTTTTTAGGCTTAAATATGCGTAACTTAGGAGATATTAATGAAACAATTACTTGGTTGCAAAAGCAATAGGGTTTATAATTTCACATCATTTAAGATTTTTTAAGCAATAAGCAACAAGATAAAAAACTAAAATTTAAACTATATGTTTTTATTTTAGTTTTTTTATTTTTATTTTTGAAAGCATACAATTTTGTTAAATTTTTGAAAAAGATTCAGATTACGTCTATTATTGCAAAGAATCTAAAATAAAATAAAAAATGGATATTGAAAAACTAAAATTTCCTATTGGTCAATTCATACCTTCCACAAGTTACACAGCACTTGAGATAGCACATTTTATAGAAACTATAGCAAGTCTGCCCGAAAAATTGCTACAAACAGTACAAAATATGACCGAACAACAATTAAACACTGCCTACCGACCAGCTGGTTGGACAGTGCGTCAAGTAGTTCATCATCTTGCAGACAGTCATTGCAATAGCTTTATTAGGTTTAAATTAGCTTTAACTGAAGATAAGCCTACTATCAAACCCTATCAAGAGCAACTTTGGGCAGAACTTGCAGACAGTAAAAATGCCTCAATTACCCCTTCATTATACTTGCTCGAAAATCTACACAAAAAATGGGTGCTTGTTCTCCAAAATATACAAGCAAATGAATGGCAAACAAAGGGATTTATTCACCCCGAAAAACAAAGATTGGTAACTTTAGCAGAAGCTGTTGCTTTATATGCTTGGCATGGAGAACATCATTTGGCACATATCCACAAGTTACAAGAAAGAATGTTATGGAAAAAGTAAGGATAATTTTACTTACTTGATGTAAGTAAAATTATCCTTACTTTTTTTTAGGAATTGTCATAGTAACTTCTTCCGAAACGCCATTTTTTATGCCAATTCCTTCGTAATTTCCTTTTTTAAATTCCAAAGATTCATATTCTGTTGGCACTACTACCTGTCCCAATTGGTTGAGAATCCCATAAAATTTTCCCTTACGCACTTTGTATAAAGATGCCAAAAATTTGTCTTCTGTTTCGGTTGGGAATAGCAATTTTATTTCGTCATATTCTATTGGAATTATTACTTTATCATTGGTACTAATTAAACCAAAACGGTTTTTTTTGCCTACCATAGCCACTTTATTCACAAAAGACGTTGCAAAATCATAGTCATTATCAATTTTCATATCCTCTTCCAAATCTATATAACCAAATTTTCCATCTTTTTTTACCAACGACAAACCATCTGTAAAAGGCTCTATTTGTTCAAAATCATGGGCGTATGTTTTTTGTGTTGTTAAGTTGATTATTCCCCATTTTCCATTGATTTTGGTTTTGATGAGTAAAAAAGTTTTTGCTTTTGCTTTGTCTGATTCTTTTAGTAATTGTAGAAACTCGATGGCATCATATTCGGCTTTTAACACTATTTTTTGACGTATTTCCATCATACCAAATTTTTTTTCTTTGCGTACTACTGCAACTTCGGGCATTACCAATGCTCCTGTAGTATCTTTGAGCAAGTAAATATCTTCGTAGGCTGTCCGAATAAGCATATTTCCACGAGCATCTCCCAAACCCATTTTACCTAATTGCTTAAATTTGGCTAACATACTTTCGGGTGCTGTACTTTGACAAGTTTCGGGCATATAATAAATTTCCTCAAACGAAAAAGGACAGATAGGTTTGCCATCGGGCATTGTCAAAGCACACAAACCACCTTTTCGTACTTTCAAAATCCCTTCCCAACGGCTACATTCTACGTCTTTGCCACGAAAAGGCGTAATTTGTTCATAAATAATTGGAATAATTACCCGACCTGTATCATTTGCCATACCAAACATTCCATTTTTTCGCACAATTTTCATCGTTTGGCTTGTCGCAGGAACATATACTGAATCTACAATGTTAAGGTCTTTCCAATCTACTTTTTCTTGTCCATACAGAAAAGAAAAACTACAAATAGTTTGTAGGATTATACATACATATTTTTTCATCTGATTTTAGTAAGATTTTGTATGGTGCAAATTACATTATTTTTCAGTATCTTTGTAAAAAATTATTCATTCAACATGATTACTGTAAAATCTTTTACTTTTAATGCCATTCAAGAAAATACATACGTGCTATATGATGCCAGCAAAGAATGTATTATTATAGATGCAGGTTGTTATAGCAAACAAGAACAACAAATTTTAACTAATTTTATTAGTTCAGAAAATTTAAAAGTGGTCAAATTAGTTAATACGCATTGTCATATTGACCACGTATTGGGCAATGCCTTTGTCAAACAAACGTATCAAGTGCCTTCTTATATGCACGCAAGCGAAGAAGCAGTATTACGTGCTGTGCCTTTGTATGCACCTATGTATGGTTTTATGGCATATCAACCTTCGGAGCCTGATATATTTATAGACCAAACCCAAAACCTTACTTTTGGCAATACAAGTTTAGCTATTTTATTTGTTCCAGGACACTCTGTAGGACATTTGGCTTTTTATAGCAAAGAAGATAAATTTTGTATTTCGGGAGATGTGCTTTTTTATGGAAGTGTTGGACGTACAGACCTCCCTGGAGGCAATACCCAACAACTGATGCAAAGTATTAGAGAAGTTATGTATAAATTGCCTGATGACACAACTATTTATTCGGGACACGGGCAGACAACTACCATTGGACGTGAAAAAAAACACAATGCTTTTTGTAGAGCCTAAACATCATTGCAACAAATGTAAACTTTTCAGCTATTTGTAGGTTTTATAACTTGTAAAGTCTTGAAAATTACATAGATTACTTTACAATTCTTATATTATAGTTTATTAACGTGAACTACGGATACCGTATATTCGCCTTTAGGCGAATGAGTCGGGTAAATTGAAAGAAAAATAGTAATTATTTCTCAAAATTTGTCAATTTATAACCAAGTTCGTTTTTATCTTTACATTTCATTCGCCTAAAGGCGAATATACGGTTGCTACGCAACTTATTTATTATATATTTTACTTGTAAATTGTTGATTATCAATAAATTAATCCGTAGTTCACGTTTTATTAAGATATTTTTTGCAGGTAAATTTAACTTATTGATTTTCAAAGGACTAAGGCACAGACTAAAGTCTATGCTACAGAACTTCATAATGTCTATTATTCTTATTTTAACTTATCAAATTTATGGGGTACATTCCTATTTTTATTGTTACAGCAGGTATGGTTTTTTTGTGGGGAATGACGGTTTATTATACCTTAAAACGACTTTTAGACGAGGTAAATGCGATGGAAAGCCTTGTAAAAATAGATACCAACGAAGAAACAAAACGCAAATACCTCTATGCCATGCGTATGTATAATGCAACTATTAAAGATGGTGCTGCAAGATTTTGGGCTAAAATATTTGGCTTTAAGGCTTTGTAGTATTGTTAGCAATAACACCTTTGCTAAAGGCAAAGTTGCCTATAAAATTTACAAAATATTACCAATCCAAAAATATGACAAATAGCAAAAAACAAGTTCGTATTCTAATTTCTAATGATGATGGTATTACTGCCAAAGGAATTCGTACTTTGGTTGAGGCTGCTGCTGAATTTGGCGAAATCATTGTAGTAGCACCCAATAGCCCACAATCGGGCATGGGACACGCCATAACCATTCATGACCCTTTGAAAATATATAAATCAAGTATTTTCCCAGAAGTTACCAATTGCTATGAGTCTTCGGGAACTCCTGCAGACTGTGTAAAACTTGCCAAACATTATGTATTGAAAGGCAATCCGCCTGATTTGGTACTAAGTGGTGTTAATCATGGCAGTAATACTTCTATTAGCATACTCTATTCTGGGACTATGTCGGCTGCCATCGAAGGTGCTATAGAAGGAGTGCCTGCTATAGGGTTTTCGTTATGTGATTATGGAAAAGATGCAGATTTTTCGCATACAGTTCCTTTTATCAAACAAATTATAGCACAAGTTTTGGCAAAAGGTTTGCCAAAAGGAGTTGCCCTCAATGTAAATTTACCTGCTAAACAAGAACAAGGTATTCAAGGAATTAAAATTTGTCGCCAAGCTATTGCACATTGGCAGGAAGATTTTGAGGAAAGAACAGACCCTTACGGAAGACAATATTTATGGCTTTCGGGCAATTTTATCAATAACGACAAAGGGCAAGACACAGACGAATGGGCAATAGCAAATAATTATGTTTCTGTTGTGCCTTGCTTATTTGATTTGACAGCACATCACGCCATTGCACAGCTCAATGCAGATTGGAATAGCTAACAAATTTCTATAAAACAAAACTGTAGTACGAAACTCCAGTTCCGTACATGATTTACCAAATGCAATAGGTATTTTAAAGTTAATTTTAATAAAAAAAGTCTATATTTTTTATAACTGTACGGAACTCAAGTTCCGTACTACTAATGTTATTTGCCTGTGTTTTATTATCCAATAAGTAACAAGAAAAAATAAATTTACATTATTTTCTTTGTGAACTTAGCAACTTTGCGGTTCATTAGCAAAGACTTTGCTTAAATTATAGGTTTTCCGCATCAAAAAATTTTAAAGTAAGGTTTATGTAATAAAATCGTCTTACTGCTAAAATATTGAACACGAATAACACAGAACACGCAGATTTACACAGTTTTTCTACTTATATTACCTTCATTAACTTATATTTTTCTATGTATCTATGTTACTATGTGGTTAAAATAATTTTGATAGAGAAAACCTACTTAAATTATTAAATATCATTTAATTTTTTCTTGTTACTTAAATTGCTATTTTATACAATAAAAGCCCTTGATAAGCAAGTTATATTTCTTATTTTATATTTCTTATTTTATATTTCTTATTTTATATTTCTTATTTCATTTCCTATCTATGAAATTTTTTTTACTTTTTTGCTTGTCTATTTTTATAGGAAAGGACATTGCTACAGATGCTTGGAAATTGCAAAAAAATTCCAACCAAATACAAATCTATAACCATCGATATTTGGAAACTAATTTTAAGGAATATCGAGCAGTGATGCAAGTAAAAACCTCGATACAGGCTTGTGTCAATCTCCTAAAAAATGATACACTTGCCAAGCAATGGATAACTCGTAGCAAAGAATTTAAAACAATTCAAGTAATTTCGCCAAAAGAATGGTTTACATACGCCGAAATAGCTTTACCGTTTCCTTTTCAAAATAGAGATTTGATTAGCCATAATATTCTGGTCGAAGATACACAAAATAATACTATCAAGGTGGAATTATATAGTGTGCCTAATTTTTTGCCCGAAAAAACGGATAAAGTACGTATGAAGAACTCAAAAGGTTTTTGGTTATTTAAACAAATTTCGGCACAAGAAACAGAAATTACCTACCAATTTTTTTCTGAACCTGCTGTTCCACTGCCTTTATGGTTTGTAGAACCTTTTATTGTCAATGGATTACATAACACTTTGGAAAAGATGCGGGAAAAATTAGTATTAAAGTTCTAAATTGCCTTGTGTATGTCTTGCAATAACCTTGCAGTTGAAAGCAACCCACGCCAAAGGATACAATACAATTTGCTACGCAACTTATGTTAATAAATAGTGGATTTAGTTTTTTAGATTCATTAACTTTAGAAAACATTGCTTATCAAAAGATGCAAAAAAAAATTATTGCTAATAAATTTTATTTCATTATATTTTGCGTAACTATTTGACCGTCAAGCATATAAATACTTCGGTTGCTATATGCTGCATATTCTGCCGAATGTGTTACCATAATAATTGTGCTTCCTTCCTCGTTTAAACGGGTAAGAATATCCATCACATCTTGCCCATGTTTAGAATCTAAATTGCCCGTAGGTTCGTCTGCAAGCAATAATCGTGGTTTGGACACTACAGCACGTGCTACCGCCACTCTTTGTTGAATACCACCCGAAAGATGCGGAGGAAATATGTCTTTTTTGTGGGCAACTTCCATTTTTTCCAATACCTGCATCACACGTTTTTGCCTCTCGGCGGGTGCAATATTTTGATAAACCAATGGCAATTCTACATTTTCGTACACCGATAACTCGTCTATCAAATTAAAACTTTGAAATACAAAACCAATATTTTTTTTTCGTAAATTAGCCCTTTTATAAGCATTAAGCGTCAAAACATCTACCCCATCAAAAAATAATTCGCCACGACTTGGCAAATCCAACAGCCCTAACAAATTGAGCAAAGTAGATTTGCCACAACCAGACTGACCCATAATAGACAAAAACTCTCCATCTTGCACCTCCAAATTAACTTTATGAAGTGCCAACGTATCTATATCCATATTGGTATAGATTTTTTCTATATTTACTGCTTTAATTAACAAAATAATAAGATTTAGGAATATTTTAGGAATAAAATAAAAATAATTTGTGTAAATAATGTAAACTTTGTAGTATAATTTTAAGCTATATGTTAAACTTAGTAAAAAATTAGGTTTGCAATATATTATTTTGTTGTAAATTTACTACAAAAATATTCCTAAATTACAGACAAATTTAAACAAAGATATAAAATGGAAAATCATATTTTTACAGAAAACGAAAAAAATACAGAAAAAATACAAAAATTTAGCACCAAAATTAAACAGTTAGCAAAAAATATTTTTGATTTAACAGACGAAAATACCATTATCGTAACCGAATTAGCCTGTAAAGAACCTTTTTGTCCAGATGTAATGACTTTAATTGCTTTTTGGAAAGGCACACAACGCAACGAATATAGAATTTATAAACAAATGCGGTTTATTCACGAACAAGATATACAAGATGCCAAACATAGTATGTTGAATATTTTGGTAAACAAAGAATTAGCCGAGAAAAAAAATAAAGATTCCTAAAAGTTTCTTACTAATTCCAAAAATAAAATACAAATAATTGATTATCAATATTTTACAATATTTTTTTTTAGGTTTTCCGCATCAAAATTATTTTAACCACATAGTAACATAGATACATAGAAAACTATAAGTTAAGGAAGGTACTATAAGTAGAAAAACTGTGTAAATCTGCGTGTTCTGTGTTATCCGTGTGCAATATTTTAGCAGTAAGACGAATTTTATTACATAAACCTTACTTTAAAATTTTGATGCGGAAAGTTAGGAACTATTCTTGGATTTTTTACCCAAAAAATAACATATTGAATTTTTTTTTTATTTTTTTTAAAAAAAAAGTAGAAAAAATTTTGAAATATAAATTTTATACCTACCTTTGTACCACAATAAACGAAGGAGCTAATTAAAAATAGTCAAGCACAATTTTTAAAAAACTTCTAAAAGTTTAACAAGCTTCTGTAGCTCAGCAGGTAGAGCAACTGACTTGTAATCAGTAGGTCGTCGGTTCGATTCCGTCCGGGAGCTCAAAAGGCAAATCTTTTAAGATTTGCCTTTTTTTATTTATACATTTTTGTCTTATTACTTAATCTAAGTTGCGTAGTAGTACGGAACTCCAGTTCCGTACATAATTTATTGCACCAATAAAACACTTTATACCAAAATAAATAGATTTTTAGGTAAAATATACTTGTTTCTACGATTGTACGTAGCTGGAGCTACGTACTACGCAACTTACATTACTTATTTCCTTATTGCAACAATAATTCAATATCTGTCTTGTCCAAACTTTTCATAAATCCTTCTTCATTACTAATTAAATCATTTGCCAAACGAATTTTATTTTGTTGCATCAGCAATATTTTTTCTTCTACAGTATTTTGGGAAATAAACTTATAGACAATTACATTTTGTTTTTGTCCAATTCTATGCGACCTATCAATGGCTTGATTTTCGGCGGCAGGATTCCACCAAGGGTCTAACAAAAATACATAGTCGGCGGCAGTTAGATTTAAGCCAACTCCTCCAGCTTTCAAAGAAATTAGGAAAATTTGTATCTGTTTATTATTTTGGAATAGTTCTACCTGTGCTTGTCTATCTGTAGTGCTACCATCTAAATAGGCATAACGAATGTTTAGCTTTTCTACTTCCTCTTTTACAATCGTCAAATGTTTGACAAACTGGCTGAAAATCAAGACTTTATGCCCTTCACTCAAAGCTGTTTGCAACATATACAACATATCTTCGAGCTTGCCCGAATCGGCTGTATAATTGCTATCTATCATTTTTGGGTGATTAGCAATTTGTCTAAGTTGTGTAAGCCCTTGAATCAAAAGCATTTGCGACTGTGCAATGCCATTTTTTTCGATATGTTCCAAAATTTTGTTTCGATAATGTGATTTGACTTCTTCGTACCGTTTTTCTTGCTCATTTGTCATTTTGCAATATTTGACATTGATTGTTTTTTCGGGCAAATCTTTTGCAACTTGTGTTTTTAAACGTCTAAGAATAAAGGGTTTGATAATAGAATGTAATTTTTTTAACTTTTCGACATCATTTTTTTTCTCAATCGGAATTTGAAACTCGTTGCGAAAAAACGACAAATTTCCCAACAAACCTGCATTGACAAAACTCATCTGCGACCACAAATCCATCGTAGTATTTTCAATCGGTGTACCTGTCAAAATCAACCGAAATTTACTATTCAATTCTCGCAATGCTTTGGTAGTATTTGCTTCAGGGTTTTTTATTGCCTGCGATTCGTCTAAAATAATATAATTAAAATAGTATTTTTCTAAAATTTCGCCATCAATTCTTGCCGTACCGTATGAGGTAATTATCAAATCATAATAATCAAAAATCTGCACATTTTTGTTACGATTACTTCCCGTATAATTCAAAATTTTGAGTTCTGGTGTAAACTTCATAGCTTCTTTCTGCCAATTATAAATCAAGGAAGTTGGCATTATTAGCAATGATGCTTGCTTTATTTCCTGTGTTTGGTTTGCTTCTTTTTGTGCTTGCAACATAGCCAAAGTTTGTACGGTTTTGCCCAATCCCATATCATCTGCCAAGCAACCTCCAAAATTAAAATCTGCCAAAAAACGCAACCAATCGTAGCCTGCTTTTTGGTAAGGTCGCAAATCACCTACAAAACCTTTTGGCAAATCATAGCTTTCGATGTGTTCAAAATTTCGCAATTTCTCCAATTTTCTACTCATGGTTAGTGTGGCGTAACTGCCTGTCTGCAAATCTTGTAACAAACCAAGATGGTGCTTTTTGAGTTTATTTTCGTTATTTCTATCATCAATAAAGTTAAAAATATCATAATATTGCGAAAACCATACATCGGGAATTACGGCTATTTCGCCATTTGGTAATCTAAATTCTCTAATTTTTTGTAGTATCATTTTGCGAATTTGTAGAAATGGAATTTCATATTCGCCAAAATGTACGGTAGCATATACATCAAACCAATCTTTATTTTCTTTGACTTGCAAATTCATAGAAGACTTGCCTATGAAGTATTTTTTTGTATCTAAGTTATTCTGTTTCAAGCTGATACCTACTTTGGTCAAAGTTTCTATATGCTCACTTATCCACGCAAAAGCCTTTGCTTTATCCATAATAGCTTTTCCATTTTTGAGGTATAATTCTAAGGTTTGTAGAAACAGCAAATTTTCTTTTTCAAAATGTTGGTTACGTATTATCTTGTGAAAAATATAATCATTTTCGTTTTTTTCTATATAAACATTACTTGGGCTTGTATTATCACTATCAAACAAAAAATTGTCGTATTGAAACCCCAAACTAAACACTATTTTTTCCTCTTCTTGATTGCTTGCATCTATTGTTTGTTTTTCTGTTTGTTTGTCCACTTGCTTGTCCACTTGTGCCTGATGCTGATTTTCCAATAAATTAAGTTTTGGATTTTTTAGCAATTCTCCAAAATTTAAAATTGCAGAAGGTTGTGCTTTTGCTTTTCTAATCTCAAAACCTTCGGCATGGACATCAAAGTCCTCGATGAGTGGTGCTACAAATTTTCTAAAATAAGTATCTTCTATAGTTTTTGGAATGACAATAAAATTTTTATAGAGAAAAGGTTGTAATTTTTTGCCATCTAAATTTTTCTCAAAACTATATAAATGTTCGCCAAGCAATAAAAATGCAGGTTCATTACAAATTAAAACCGCATTTTTGTATTGAAATTCTAATTTTTTGCCTTTATGTTTCAGGGTTGGGAAATAATGTGTATTATCTTTGTTGCGAAAAAAATGGAACAATACTTTTGCTTTTTCGGTTTCTATGTCTATTTTTTTGTGTGTTGGCACACCGTCATTAGACATTTCGAAAAGTAATTTGTTGCGTTGTTGCAATTTTTCTAATAGACGACCTCGTTTATTTTCCAAATCTATCATAATAGCCTCTTGCAATGCTTTATCTCCAGTATCTCGGTCATAAACTTTGAGAAAAAAAGTTTCGGCAGGCACTTTTTTCTGGGCATATTTTTTGATAATGGCATCTTGTTGCATAGCTTCTACCAAATCTATTAGTTCATAGTCTGCCTCTTGCAAAGCAAAATCTTTGGCATTGGTTCGTGAAATTGTTTGATATTGTAGAGTCAAACGTCTATATACATCTAATTGCACTGCATAGACATTAAACAAATAGCCTAAGTATTGGTGTTGAAACAAAGAATAAACTATTTGAAATGGTTGGTCGGTAGAAACTGTCATACTATTTTTTTTAACAAGCAGTTACAAACTTACTAAAATTAATTGTAGAAACTAAAATATTTTCTTACTTTTTGTGGATTTTAGTAAATAATGTAAGTTGCATAGTAGTACGGAACTCCAGTTCCGTACATGATTTATTGCACCAATAAAACACTTTAGACCAAAATAAATAGATTTTTATACTAAAACTAACGTGAACTACGGATACCGTATATTCGCCTTTAGGCGAATAAGTCGGCTAAATTGAAAGAAAAATAGTAATTATTTCTCAAAATTTGTGAATTTATAATAAAGTTCGTTTTTATCCTTACATTTC
>JBIKRY010000394.1:0-3549 GCA_044348925.1 Bernardetiaceae bacterium | reverse complement strand
AGGCAAATCCAAACGAAAATCGTCTATTAAAAAGGCAATAAAGTCGGTAAATCGTTTATTTAGTTCATAATTTCCCTCTGCTAAAGGTTTGACAATTTTGTATTCCTCTAATTTTTTGACGTTTACATTTTTGTTATTACAACGGTTTATCAGCACTTCGTTAGCAATAAAAAAATTATCCTTTTTGGAAAAATTAAAAAGTTCTTCCAAAAAAGCAAAATTTTCTGCAAAGTAATTAATTATCGTTTGTCCACTTGCCCTCATAGATTTATCAAAATTTCTTGTTCCAAAAAATGTTGTGTTTGAAAAACTTGATTTCGTATTTTTATGACTACTTCATCAGTAGCATTTTGCACCCTTTCCGTTGGTTTTTGTGAAGTTTCTTTTTTTGTATCTTTCAAAGGTCGACTATATGTTTGAAACAGAAAATCGTAATTTTCAGGAACGAAAAAAGTTGTTTTTTCAAATTTGCCTTTGAATTTCAAATATTCATTTAAACCTACAAAATCATAATCCGAAAAAACTAAGACTTCATTGGTTTGTATTTTATCCAACAATTTTTCGCCTACTCTGCCGTAAGTATGCACAAAAACATAGCTTTCTGTGATTGCCTTTTCTACATTCAGAAACGCATACAAGTTTTCTACAAAGCAAATTTTTTCGCAAATCAAACTTTCTAAAACCGCAGAAAAAAGCCCGAAATTTTGGGTGTGAAACGCCAAATTTACTTCTGTTTCATTGATTTTTATTACTTGGTTTCCACGTAAAAAGACAATCGTATTACTTTCTGTACTTCTGCCTTTGCTATTCCGAAGTGCTTTTATGTTATTTGCCCTGTCTATTTCTTGTGTAATTTCACTTGGAAAATTGTTTTTTAAAAAAGCATCAAAATAAACCTGCTCGTTTTCATTCAATTTGATTGAGCCTCTTTTCCAATTTCCTTCTAAAACAATTACTTTGCTTTCTATAAAATTTTGAAAATAGTTTGCCTTTCTGACTGTTTGAGGGATAGCCGAACAGTTAATTTTCTCTGTTTTGAGTTTCTGCAAAAAATTGTAGTCTGTTGTTGTCATTTCTTTTGAGCAAACTTTACGTTTCGTTCATCTGCAAAAACTTTGTTTTGGTGCTGTGCAGATTTTTTGATAAAATAATATTTTTCCAAACCTGTAATTTGATGTTTTGCTGCGAAAATAATGACAAAGCCGTTTTCTTTGCAGAAACGAATTAACTGCTCGGTGTTGCTACTGTCAATTACGTCCTCATCAATAAAGAAAACCAATTTATTTTCTTCGTCTTCGGTTTTGAAAAACTTGATAACTAAAAGGAACAAAATTAAATTTATCATTCGGATTGTTCCTTGACTTTCATTGCCTACTTTTAAATCAATAAGCTTGGATTTACCATTTTCATCATAAGCATTTAATCGTACTTCAAACAACTCTTTAAAGTTGATTTCTCGATTTCGGTTGTTGATATATTCTTCCAAAACTTTTACGTAGTCTTGTTGTTCTTTGGTATTGAACTGATTAAATAAATCCGTCTTGAAATCATCAACCCGAATAATTTTGCTTATTTTTTCCAAATCCTCAAATAGACTTGTATTGGCTTTTAACTCAATTTTGAGAGCCGTAAGGTCTGAAATTTTATAGTCGGAAATACTTCTGTTGAATTTTTTGATAAATTCCTCAAAGTGCTTGTAAGCATCTAAAAAAGTTTGAACAGGTTGCGTAAACTCATTAGAAACTTGCTCTAAAAGAGTTTCAATACTTTTTTCTTTGTCTTTGAGTGTAAGCATATCCTGCCCAATTTGTTCTATAAAAATGGGTTCAGCTGTGTAGTTTTCTGTTTCTTTTTGCAATTCAGAAAATTTGACCTGTTTTTTAGAAACTAAATCTTTAAGTCCATTCTTTTCATTTCTAAGCCTGTTTCTTAATTCTTCAATAGAAGACGTTTCTATCACTTCAAACTTTTGAAATAGTAAATTCTTTATATCCTGCTCAAATTCGGGATACCAATCATTTTGATAGTTTTTTATTTTATTTTCTGCACCCACTTGACTATTTTCTTGCTGTTTAATTAGGTTAGTTATTTGAGTGAGTTCATTTGATATTTCAGTATGCTTACTTTCTTTTTCGGTAAGTTGCGTGTTAAATTCTTGCAATTCTTTTTTAAGTTTAGCAAGTTCATTTTCTATGCTATCTTTTTGGCTAATCTTTGTAATTTTAGCCTTAATAGCATTGATTTTACTTTGCAAATTACCTTTTTGTGTTTCTTTTTCAGCCCTGTTTTTAAGGGTGTCTAAAATATCTTTTTGTTGTTTCAAATCTTTTTCAACTGTTGCCAACTGCTCATTTAATTCTTCAATACTTTCCAAAGGTTGTGCCTCTATTTCGTCTAAACCTTGAAATTTACCTTCATTAATGCTTAAAATATTTCCCAAAGATTGAATTTTTTGGATAATATCGTTTTTGGTAAATGTAGCAATTACCTTTTCTGAAAAAATAGCATTTAATTTTTCTCTTACTTCCTTACTTTCAGAAATATTGTGAATGAGCAAGTCTTGAAACTTACTTATTTTGTTTTCTAACTGTTTTTGCTTTTCAGTAAATGACTTAATTTTACTTTCTGTTTCTTTTTGCGAAGTGTTGTATTGTGTAATAGACTGCAAAACAGCCGAAACCTCATTAAGTTGTTTTTGAAAAGAATTTTGTTGTGTTTCCAAAAATCCTGTTAAAGTTTCTACGGTAATATGTAGTGGGCTTGTTTCTTTTAAAATTTGGTTGATTTCTTTTACAACCTCCTCTTTTTGATAAATCTTTCCTTTATCGGGAAACTTATCATTTACTAACTGCCTAATTTCTGCTTTTAATTCGCCAATTTTTTCTGATAATTCAGTTTGTTTAGGTTTAATAATTCCTTCTTCTTGTTTATATAAATTAATTTTTGTTTCTGCTTGTTTAATCTGTAATTTTAGGTTTTCTACCTCTCTTTTAAGCAATTCATCAAAACTATACAGAAGTTCTGCTACTAATTTTTTCTTGCTTTCCGTAGAATTTACCAATAGTTTAAAATTCTCAAATTCGTTTTTTATTTTGGTTAGTTTGTTGATGTAATTACTCTCATTTTTAAGTTTTTCAACTGTTTCAATTTTATTTTTGTTGGCAAAAACATCTAAGGACAAGCCCTGACGATTATCAGCAATTATCAACGCCTCACGCAAGGCGTTATCATCAATAGAACTTGCATTGAGCAAAAAACGGTAGGTTTTGGTAAGGCTATTTTCTAAGGATTGCCCTTTTCGTTTTACACTGTCATTTATCCACAAAAAAGCATTTCGGTTGGTATCCTTGCTATATACCCATTGAAAAAAATCATTCTTATCTTTTAAAGACTGAATAGCATTATTGAGTGTGAGGTCTTTTCTTATCTCATCAAACTTTTTTAAATTCCCTGACGCATCAATGAAGTCGTTTTCATTAAGTTGTTTGTCAATTTTGAAATACTCTACATCATCTTCCGTATTTTTTCGTTTTACCAAAATACAAAAAT
>JBIKRY010000336.1:0-4854 GCA_044348925.1 Bernardetiaceae bacterium | reverse complement strand
TAATGTCTTGTGGCACAAGCAAATCTCGCCTTTCTACAATATAATCCCAATATTGTTCTTTTGGAGGTCTTTCATATTTGTTCCAAAACTGCGTATGTGCTTTTTGCTTGTCGTTAAAAGAAGTACGTTTGAGGTCAAAAAAGCCCATTTCATTAAGAGTTTTTTCAAATTCATAGTAATCTTTTTTCAAAAGCACATATAAAGTATCTTTCAAACTTTCATTTTCAGAAGAAAGCAAATCAGCCAAATAAAAATCACCGTCAATAATATTATTTTTCTTTGCAATATCCCAATTTAGTACAATAGTAGGTTTTACAGTTGTTAGCCATTTGGTATAAATGGTAATGAAATTATTTTTGTCAATGCGTATTTTCGAAGTCGTAGATTTTCCTGCAACAAAATTTGTTTTGATAAATTCTGCAATTTCTGCATCATCATTACCAAAATTAAAAAGCAAAGAATTACTATCAATCGTAGTTTTTACTTTCTCAAAAACTTGCTTAAACTCTTTGGTTTCGTAATTGGAGGGTGTAACATTCCAATTAAAATCATTTTGATAGAAAATTTCTTGTATGTCATTATAGGGAATAAACGCAATTTTTTCGGCATCAAAAGCACCCAAATAGGAGGGAGGCAAAACTTTGTCAAAAGTACGAGCCTTGCCAATGGTCAAAATTAATTGCACAATAGATTTGTAAATATCCGAACTTCCTTTTTTGGCTTCTGCCCAAAGTAAAGATTCTATTTCAGAAATGTTTTTCGAAGTAACACAAAAATCAATATTACCAATAATTTTTGTGCAATCAAAATCAGTGAAATAATCTTGTGCTACTTTGTTTTTTAGTTCTTCTTCTCTGATAGTTGCGTAGTTCATTGCTTTGCTTTTGTTAATTTATCCTTTCAAAAACCCATATTCATACACTTTCGGCTCAATTTTCTTTGCCAAAATTGCTAAACTATCTCTTAATTCGGCAATCAATTTTGTATAAACTTCGTCTGTACTTTTGCTGTTCATTTTGCCTGTTGTGTTTCTTTCCTGAAAATACTCCCGAATATCGTACAAAGACGCATTGACAAGCCCCCCGTCCCCCGAAGGAGGAGTATTTATGGTTGCGTGATAATATGTCCACAAGGCTTTTCCTGCCGAAAAAACGGCTTTTGCTTCTGTAGAAAATTCCAATTTTTCTTTTTTAGTAGCTTTATCTTTTTCAAACAATGCAGTGGAATTATCCTCTTTTAGCTTTCCTGCAATGAAATTTGCCATAAATTTACTTTCAAATTTCCCTTTACTACCTACTTCTGACTCTATAAAAGGTATCCAATGATTTGTACCGTATTTGGCCTGTATGTTGTTGCTAAATAGTGTATAAGCCAAACAATTATTTTGAAACTCACTATCAATTTCCCAGCTTTTATTGGGATATAAAAATTGGTTACGGTCATTGAGCCAAGTAGCTTTAATACACTTTCGAACTGTAAAATAAACTGCACAAGGAATGATATTATGTCGATTAATAGATAATTGTGTCATACTTGTATTGCCCGAATTTTCAATAAAAACCATAGATTGATGTTGAAAATCATTGCCCCTGTAATTTAAAATACCAATATAACTATTTAGTGTATTTGCAAATTCTTTTATCCATTCATTGATATACTTATCTTTATCATAAGCATAAATTTTACCTTGTCCAATCATCATTTGCTTTTTATCATAAATATCAGCCAAAGTATGCGTAAATATTTCTTTTTGGGCAGTATTCCAAATCTTAAAGCCTATTGGAAATTCTCCTTTTACATTATCAAACGTATTAGCAGGAACTACAAAACATTTTTCTAATTTAGCATCAAAAAAAGTTCTAAGATTGGCGAAATTAGGAGATTGCAATAACTTTAACTTAGAAAATTCTGCAAGCCAAACATCAGGAATTTCTTGATAAATGCGTGCTACAAACAATGCAAATAGTTCGTATTTTGCTTTTTTCAACACAGAACTATATTTATCACGAGTTTTGTTTTGACCAAACTCATCTTTAAAAGAATTTTTAATTAAGTTACGTTTATTGGTGTGTTCTGCATACGGCGGATTGATATAAATAACTAATTTTTTGCGTTTTTCAGGACTATTGATAATTTCTTGCAATTCTTTTGGCAATTTATCAAAACTATCATTGAGAAAATCGAATTGAAAAACTTGATTTTCCCACAAATTAGCCCCGTTTTTGATACGGTCTTTCATCACATCTACGTCTTGTCTATCCAAAGTCGAAGCCCAAATGTTGTCTTTGTTTGTCAAACCTGCCAACAAATTTCCTGTTCCTGCTGCACAGTCCCAAATATAATATTCATCTTGCCAATCTTCGCCCAGCACATCTGTTAGGTATTTTTGTGAAAGTTCTACCCAAATTTGCGGAGTAAAAAAACTGCCTTTCCGTTCTCTAATGTCTTGTGGCACAAGCAAATCTCGTCTTTCTACAATATAATCCCAATATTGTTCTTTTGGAGGTCTTTCATATTTGTTCCAAAATTGCGTATGTGCTTTTTGCTTGTCGTTAAAAGAAGTACGTTTGAGGTCAAAAAAGCCCATTTCATTAAGAGTTTTTTCAAATTCATAGTAATCTTTTTTCAAAAGCACATATAAAGTATCTTTCAAACTTTCATTTTCAGAAGAAAGCAAATCCGCTAAATAAAAATCACCGTCAATAATATTATTTTTCTTTGCAATATCCCAATTTAGTACAATAGTAGGTTTTACAGTTGTTAGCCATTTGGTATAAATGGTAATAAAATTATTTTTGTCAATGCGTATTTTCGAAGTCGTAGATTTTCCTGCAACAAAATTTGTTTTGATAAATTCTGCAATTTCTGCATCATCATTACCAAAATTAAAAAGCAAAGAATTACTATCAATCGTAGTTTTTACTTTCTCAAAAACTTGCTTAAACTCTTTGGTTTCGTAATTGGAGGGTGTAACATTCCAATTAAAATCATTTTGATAGAAAATTTCTTGTATGTCATTATAGGGAATAAACGCAATTTTTTCGGCATCAAAAGCACCCAAATAGGAGGGAGGCAAAACTTTGTCAAAAGTACGAGCCTTGCCAATGGTCAAAATTAATTGCACAATAGATTTGTAAATATCCGAACTTCCTTTTTTGGCTTCTGCCCAAAGTAAAGATTCTATTTCAGAAATGTTTTTCGAAGTAACACAAAAATCAATATTACCAATAATTTTTGTGCAATCAAAATCAGTGAAATAATCTTGTGCTACTTTGTTTTTTAGTTCTTCTTCTCTGATAGTTGCGTAGTTCATTGCTTTGCTTTTGTTAATTTATCCTTTCAAAAACCCATATTCATACACTTTCGGCTCAATTTTCTTTGCCAAAATTGCTAAACTATCTCTTAATTCGGCAATCAATTTTGTATAAACTTCGTCTGTACTTTTGCTGTTCATTTTGCCTGTTGTGTTTCTTTCCTGAAAATACTCCCGAATATCGTACAAAGACGCATTGACAAGCCCCCCGTCCCCCGAAGGAGGAGTATTTATGGTTGCGTGATAATATGTCCACAAGGCTTTTCCTGCCGAAAAAACGGCTTTTGCTTCTGTAGAAAATTCCAATTTTTCTTTTTTAGTAGCTTTATCTTTTTCAAACAATGCAGTGGAATTATCCTCTTTTAGCTTTCCTGCAATGAAATTTGCCATAAATTTACTTTCAAATTTCCCTTTACTACCTACTTCTGACTCTATAAAAGGTATCCAATGATTTGTACCGTATTTGGCCTGTATGTTGTTGCTAAATAGTGTATAAGCCAAACAATTATTTTGAAACTCACTATCAATTTCCCAGCTTTTATTGGGATATAAAAATTGGTTACGGTCATTGAGCCAAGTAGCTTTAATACACTTTCGAACTGTAAAATAAACTGCACAAGGAATGATATTATGTCGATTAATAGATAATTGTGTCATACTTGTATTGCCCGAATTTTCAATAAAAACCATAGATTGATGTTGAAAATCATTGCCCCTGTAATTTAAAATACCAATATAACTATTTAGTGTATTTGCAAATTCTTTTATCCATTCATTGATATACTTATCTTTATCATAAGCATAAATTTTACCTTGTCCAATCATCATTTGCTTTTTATCATAAATATCAGCCAAAGTATGCGTAAATATTTCTTTTTGGGCAGTATTCCAAATCTTAAAGCCTATTGGAAATTCTCCTTTTACATTATCAAACGTATTAGCAGGAACTACAAAACATTTTTCTAATTTAGCATCAAAAAAAGTTCTAAGATTGGCGAAATTAGGAGATTGCAATAACTTTAACTTAGAAAATTCTGCAAGCCAAACATCAGGAATTTCTTGATAAATGCGTGCTACAAACAATGCAAATAGTTCGTATTTTGCTTTTTTCAACACAGAACTATATTTATCACGAGTTTTGTTTTGACCAAACTCATCTTTAAAAGAATTTTTAATTAAGTTACGTTTATTGGTGTGTTCTGCATACGGCGGATTGATATAAATAACTAATTTTTTGCGTTTTTCAGGACTATTGATAATTTCTTGCAATTCTTTTGGCAATTTATCAAAACTATCATTGAGAAAATCGAATTGAAAAACTTGATTTTCCCACAAATTAGCCCCGTTTTTGATACGGTCTTTCATCACATCTACGTCTTGTCTATCCAAAGTCGAAGCCCAAATGTTGTCTTTGTTTGTCAAACCTGCCAACAAATTTCCTGTTCCTGCTGCACAGTCCCAAATATAATATTCATCTTGCCAATCTTCGCCCAGCACATCTGTTAGGTATTTTTGTGAAAGTTCTACCCAAATTTGCGGAG
>JBIKRY010000072.1:0-17076 GCA_044348925.1 Bernardetiaceae bacterium | reverse complement strand
TTTTCTGTGAGGTTGTTATAAAAAACTTGTTCAAGATTTTCTATATCAAAATTAAAATCTATTTTTTTCATGAAACAAAAGTAACATTATTTTCTTTAATCTGTTATACCTTATTGAATTTTCATTCCTTAGTAGTCAAGAAACCCGCAAAATTATGTTACAAAAAGGAAATATTGCAGATTAGCAGAAAATAGACTTCTTGCCACAAAATTGTTTATTCCAAACCCAGATTCTTCGCTATGCTGGTGGCAGCCCCGCTCAGAATGACAAAGACTTTCTCAATAAGTCTAATATAATTTTTACAGTATTACAAAATGATAGATTACAAAAAATAATTTTATAATTTTGCTACTATCTTATAAATTTTGTAAAAAATTAGTATTATTGCTATACCAAAACACTACAATTTATTTACAATGAGAGAAATTGCATTTAGAGAAGCCCTTAGGGAGGCAATGTCCGAAGAAATGCGGAGAGACGACAAAGTATTTTTGATGGGCGAAGAAGTTGCCGAATATAACGGTGCATACAAAGTTAGTCAAGGTATGCTCGAAGAATTTGGTGCAAAAAGAGTAATAGATACGCCTATTGCCGAACTTGGTTTTGCAGGTATTGGCGTTGGTGCAGCAATGAATGGTTTGCGGCCTATTGTAGAATTTATGACGTTTAATTTCTCTTTAGTTGCTATCGACCAAGTAATTAATTCGGCTGCCAAAATGATGTCGATGTCTGGTGGGCAATATAGTATTCCAATGGTTTTTAGAGGACCTACAGGCAATGCTGGTATGTTAAGCTCGCAACATTCGCAAAATTTTGAAAGCTGGTATGCAAACTGCCCTGGTTTAAAAGTGGTAGTGCCTGCTACGCCTTACGATGCCAAAGGCTTACTCAAAGCCTCGATTAGAGATAATGATACCGTTATTTTTATGGAATCTGAACTTATGTATGGCGAAAAAGGACAAGTTCCTGATGGCGAATACCTGATTCCATTAGGATTGGCAGATATTAAACGTCAAGGTACAGATGTTACGATTGTAACTTTTGGCAAAATTTTGAAAATAGCACAAGCAGCAGCCGAAGAAGTAGCCAAAGATGGTATTTCGGTAGAAATTGTAGATTTGCGAAGTGTACGCCCAATAGATTATGCAACTGTCATTAACTCGGTAAAGAAAACCAATCGTTTGGTAGTAGTAGAAGAGGCTTGGCCTTTAGCTGCTATTTCGTCTGAAATTACCTATCACGTACAAAAACATGCTTTTGATTATTTAGATGCACCAATTCACCGCGTAAATTCATTAGATTTACCATTGCCGTATGCACCTACCTTGATTGATGTTATTTTGCCAAGTGTAAAAAGAACTGTAGAGGCTATTAAAGCAGTAATGTATAGAAAATAAAAAATAGCTTATAAAAAAACAAAACTTTTCAAGTCTAAAGGCTTGGAAAGTTTTGGTACTAATTACAAATTTTATTAGCAAAAAATAGTTTCTTATATTTATTTTGCTATTTTCTTTCAATGCACTTCTAAAGCTGGCTGTGTTTTTTGGGGAATAGTAATAAATTTCTTGTTTTTTACTTGTGATTTGCGACTACCGACTTTTTTGCGTAGGTAGGGCAAGTTTTCTGTACGCAACTTGTTGTAGAGGCAACAAAAGCTACAAAGCTAAGAGCTAAGATTATTTTTTTCATATAGACAGATGTTTTGAGTGAATAACGTAAAAATAAATGAAAAGTTTTGTAAAACCAATATATTTAGCAAAAATAAATCTAATATTTGCCTAAAGCTGATATACTATTGCTACACAATTTACATTCGCCTAAAGGCGAATATACGATTTTCGCCTAAAGGCAAATATACGGTTTGAAAGCTATATTCTTATTCCAATTACAAGCATATCGTCTATTTGGTTTTCATCGCCTTCTTTTCGCCAAGCCTCAAAAGTAGTATCTAAATGATGTTCTTGTGATGCTAAAGGCTGTTTGTGAATATCGAGAAACATTTTTTTCATTCTTGCGGTGGTAAATTTTCGGTTTACGGGTCCTCCAAATTGGTCTTGATAACCGTCTGAACAGAGATAAAACATAGTAGTTTTGGATACATCTATCAAATGACTTTCATAGTGCCTATCCATTCCATGTTGTGAGCCTCCGATTGGCATTTTGGTTGCTTTTAGTTCAAAAAGTTCTTCATTTTGTATATAAAATAAGGCATTCATTGCCCCTGCGTAGGAAACTGTTTTTGCTTCTGTATCCCAACAAATAATAATCAATTCCATTCCATCTTGACTTTCTGTTACATTTTGGCGTAAAGAATGGCTAATATATGTATGTAGATTTCGTAAAATTAGCGAAGTATCATAAATTTCTTTTTGCAAAATAATGTCTGTAAGTCCTGATAATCCTAACATACTCATCAAAGCCCCAGGAATTCCATGCCCCGTACAATCTGCAACGACCAAAAACTTTTTGTTTTCTATTCCATCACACCAATAAAAATCTCCAGAAACAATATCACGTGGTTTATTTAAGATAAATACATTAGGAAATTGTTTTCTAATATGTCTGTCTTCAGGTAACATTGCTTGTTGTATTCTTTTGGCATAGTGAATACTTGCGGTTATATTTTCGTTTTTACGTTGAACTTCTTTGTTTTTGATGCCAAGTTGTTCTAAGGTAACTTCTAATTCTTCGTTTACTTGTTTTACTTCTTCGTAACTTTCTTGTACTTCTATTGCTTGTGCTTGGAGTTCTGCTGCTTGTTTTTTGAGCTTATCCTGCATATTTTTTTGCTTGGTAATATCTCTAAAAAACCATACCCTGCCCCAATAATTTTCTTCACTATCTATTACAGGGCTTGAATATCTGTCAAAAACTCTTCCGTCATTCAAGAATATTTCATCTTGGCTACTTTCGGTAGGATTTTCGTATAAATATTGTATTTTGTTAATAAAAGCTGGAATATCTTTTAAAGAAGAAATTACATGCGAAATCAAAGGTTCATCTTCTCCTAATGCGGCTATTTCGGCTGGTATTCCCCATAATTCCGTAAAACGGCGGTTATAACTCAGCACTTTTCTATTTTCATCGATAACCAAAATACCGTCCATAGCGGCATCTTGTTGAGCTTTTAGTAAGTTAATAGCTCTTTCGGGTGAAAAATTACGATGCGAAATTTCAAACATAGTTTTAGAATTAATAAGGATATTGCAAGTTATAAAAAAAATGTAAGATAAAAATTTTGTAACAAAAAATGTTTCAAAATTATCTAAGAACTTGTTTTATCAAGCATATTTACTGCTACTGCTTGCATAAAAAATAAGTTATAAACAATTTTTGTGCTAAAATAAGCATTTTACAAACAAATATGAAATAAGTCTAAGTCTATGTAATTTTAGATTTTAATGTATAACTTTGCAAAAAAATATTAATTATGAAAAAACAAATTTTAATACTTGCTATTTTGTGCTTTGTTTTATGTCTGCCAAGTTTTGCTCAAAAAATAGATAGAAGCAAAGCCCCTCAAGGTAGTATAGCACCCAAAATTCAATTAGGTAAATCTCAATCTTTTGTGCTTGCAAATGGCTTGAAAGTATATGTGGTCGAAAATCATAAATTGCCACAAATTGCGGTTTCTTTGGTTTTAGATGTGAGTGAAGTGTTGGAAGGCGAAGCAGCAGGGTATGTAGATATGGCTGGGCAGATGCTTATGCGTGGAACTGCTAATCGGAGCAAAGAAAAAATAGATAGCGAAATAGATTTTATTGGGGCAACCGTAATGACTACTGCCAATAGTGGTTATGCGTTTGGTTTGAAAAAACACGCCGAAAAAATATTTGACCTTTTTGCTGATGTATTGACAAAGCCTACTTTTCCACAAGAAGAATTGGATAAACTAAAAACCGAAACTTTATCTGGTTTAAAAGCAGCCGAAAATGACCCCAATAGTATTTCCAGAAACTTGTTGGCAACGGTACGTTTTGGCAAAAATCACCCTTACGGTGAAATGATTACCCCAAAAACAGTGGAAAAAATTACTGCTGATAAACTCAAAAATTACCATACCACTTATTTCCGCCCAAATGTTGGCTATATGGCTATTTTGGGAGATATAAATTTGAAGGAAGCAAAACAATTAGCCGAAAAATATTTTGCAAATTGGCAGAAAGCTGAAGTTCCTAAAAATACATTTACCTTTCCTACTTTACCAGCCAAAACAGAAGTAGTTTTGGTAGATAAAACGGCAGCCGTACAAAGTGTAGTAGCTCTTACCAATGTTACAGATTTGCACCCAAATAATCCTGATTTGGTAAAAGTTCGGTTGATGAATCAATTACTTGGTGGTCCTGGTGCAAGATTGTATATGAATTTGCGAGAAGACAAAGGTTATACATACGGTGCATATTCACGATTGAATCAAGATAGATTGGTGGCAAATTTTACGGCAAATGCAAGTGTCCGAACTGCGGTTACAGATAGTGCAGTTAGCGAATTTTTGAAAGAATTGCACCGCATTCGCAACGAAAAAGTTAAAGATGACGAGCTAAAACGTATTAAAGCTGTGATGACAGGAGATTTTGTCCGTTCTTTGGAAGACCCTCAAAATATTGCTAATTTTGCAATCAATGTGGCACGTTATAATATGCCTGCAAATTATTATGAAAATTATTTGAAAAATTTGGAAGCTGTTACTGCTGAAGATGTGCAAGCAATGGCACAAAAATATATTCAACCCGACAAAATGTACATTGCCGTAGTGGGAGATTTGAAAACCATTGAGCCTAAATTACAGGCTTTTGGCAATATTACTACCTATGATAATTATGGAAATGTAGTTCCAAAAACAAATCCTAATGCTTTAGCAGAAATATCTGGGGTAGAGGTTTTGGAAAAATATTTTAAGGCAATTGGTGGCAAAGAAAAAATACTTGCTGTCCAATCTATAAAAATTTCTGCGGAAGCAGAAATGATGGGTATGAAAATTTCTAATAGTGTCTATAAAAAAATTCCAAACAAAGTTTTAATGGTGCAAGGCACGCCATTAGGCGAAATGAAACAGGTTTTTGATGGCGAAAAAACTATTATTAATACGCCAATGGGCAAACAAGTAGCCGAAGCTGCACAAGCCGAAACCATAAAAATGATGGCAATGCCATTTCCAGAATTGAATGCTGTGCAACAAAAATTTACGATTGAAGTGAGTAATATTGTAAAAATAGAAGGAAAAGATGCCTACGAAATTACTATTACAAGTCCTACAAACACAAAATTAGTGAGTTGCTATGATAAAGAAACAGGTTTGAAAGTACAAGAAACTGTAGGTGGCAACAAGATGCTTTTTGAAGATTATAAAGAAATAAGTGGCATAAAATTTCCGCATCTTTATAAAGCAACTACGCCAATGGGTGCATTGGATATGCGTGTGAGTACGATTGAAGTAAATCCAATGATTGCAGACGAAATGTTTAGTACCAAATAAATTCAGTTTTTAAATTTTCGATTACAATAGAGATTATGAATAATTTTTTGCTATGAATAACTTTTGAAAGATGCAATCTTTCTAAAAGATTACATCTTTCAAAAGTTATTCATAAACTCTATTTTTTTGCAAAATACAACAGATTAGTTAGTAGCAGCAAGACTGTGCTAAATAGACCTGCAATATTCGTTTAGTGGCTTTTTATACAATTTTATAGTGCCATCTGCACTATAAAAACAAATGAATAAATATTTTAAGTCTAATAAATATTTCATTTAAACCAAGTTTAATTTCATATATTTCCAATAAAGCTATTGGAAATGTAAATTTATACTTTTATGCTATGTTTTCAAGCCTTTATTTGTAACTTTGTTACATTCATGCAATTTTTGTAATTGCAAAAACTTGATACCTCAATGACACCAAATAGATATACCATTACCGCAGCTTTGCCTTATGCCAATGGCCCTTTACACATTGGACATATTGCAGGTGCATATTTACCTGCCGATACTTATACACGTTACTTGCGGTTGCGAGGAAAAGATGTGGCTTTTATTTGTGGCTCTGATGAACACGGAGCAGCAATTACTTTGCGTGCAAAAAAAGAAGGCGTAACTCCGCAACAAATTATAGACAAATATCACTACCAAATGAAAGATACTTTTGAAAAATTTGGTATTGCTTTCGATATTTATCATCGTACTTCGAGTGAAATTCACCACAAAACAGCACAGGATTTTTTCTCACAACTCAACAATACAGGCAAATTTGAACTCATAGAATCGGAACAGTTTTTTGATGAAACTGCCAAACAATTTTTAGCAGACCGTTATATCATTGGAACTTGTCCAAAATGCGGACACGACTCCGCATACGGCGACCAATGCGAAAAATGCGGTTCTACGCTAAGTCCAACAGAACTAATCAACCCAAAATCTACCTTAAGTGGGGCTACACCTGTGATGAAAAAAACTACACATTGGTATTTGCCTTTGAATAAGTATGAAAGTTGGCTAAGAACTTGGTTGATTGAAGGCAAAAAAGATGTCTTGAAAACCAATGTTTTTGGGCAATGCAAATCGTGGCTTGACCAAGGATTGCAAGCAAGAGCCATGACTCGTGATTTGGATTGGGGAATAAAAGTGCCTATTGATACGCCAGAGGCAATAGGAAAAGTATTGTATGTGTGGCTTGATGCACCAATTGGTTATATTTCGGCAACCAAAGCATGGGCAGAAACCAACGGAAAAAATTGGGAGGATTATTGGAAAAAAGACGATACCAAACTCGTGCATTTTATTGGAAAAGATAATATTGTGTTTCATTGCATTATTTTTCCAATTATGTTAAAAGCACATGGCGAATTTATTTTGCCTGATAATATTCCTGCAAATGAATTTTTAAATTTGGAAGGGGATAAAATCTCCACTTCGAGAAATTGGGCTGTTTGGTTGCACGAATATTTGCAAGATTTTCCAAATCGTCAAGATACTTTGCGTTATGTGCTTACCTCGATTGCACCCGAAACCAAAGATAGCGAATTTACATGGAAAGATTTTCAAACCCGAAATAATAGCGAATTGGCAGATATTTTTGGAAATTTTGTGAATCGTACTTTAAAATTGGTGAATGTAAATTTTGGCGGTGATGTTCCTGCAAAAGGCGAATTAACTTTGTATGACCAACAAGTATTATCGGATTTAAAAGATTTTCCCGAAAAAATAGCGACATTGCTCGAAAACTATAAATTTAGAGATGCACAATTTGAGTTAATGAATTTGGCACGTTTGGGCAATAAATATTTGTCGGATACAGAGCCTTGGAAATTAGTGAAGTCGGACAAAGACGGGGCAGGCACTATTTTAAATATTGCTTTGCAAATTACTGCAAGTTTGGCTATTTTGTCGCAACCTTTTTTGCCTTTTGCAGCACAGAAATTGGTAGAAATGTTAGGAAATGGGCAAAGTAGTGATATAATTCCCGAACATTTGCGAAAAGAAGAAAAGCCTTTTGTGTGGGAAAATGCAGGAAAATCGGACTTGATGAAATCCTATTACAAAATTAGCAATACGATTGAAGTCTTGTTTTCAAAAATCGAAGATGCAGATATAGACAAGCAATTAGCAAAATTAGCAGCCTCAAAAACTGCCAACAAACAAGTAGAACCTTTGAAAGAAAATATCAGTTTTGAAACTTTTGCTACTTTAGATTTGCGAATTGCTACGATTATTGCAGCCGAAAAAGTTGCAAAAACCAAAAAATTACTCAAGCTAACTTTAGATACAGGTTTGGACACTCGGACTGTGGTTAGTGGCATTGCCGAACATTACGAACCCGAAAAAATTATCGGATTACAAGTAATGTTATTAGCAAATCTTGCCCCACGTGATTTGAAAGGTATTATGTCGCAAGGTATGATTTTGATGGCAGAAGACAAAGATGGTACTTTGCGTTTTATGCAACCTAATCAAATGGTGGCAAATGGAGTAACAGTGAGATAAAATAGGGTTTTTCCCATAAAAATTTTAATTTTTTTTATTATTGAATGTTGCGTAGTAATGCGTGGCTCTAGCTACGCACTACTATTGCGTTACTTAGTGATTATTTTGTTATAAAATTTTGTTGCAAAAAAAACAAAGAAAGTTATCAGCAAGTTATCAAAAAACAATAAGATGTATTCCTAAAATTTTATTTGTTTTTTCTACTCTTTCTACATTGTTTTTCCTACATTTGCTATTATGCAAAAAAAATGGTCATATCAATCTCTTCCTAAGCAACAAGCAATTACAGACTTTGCTACTGCTTTGAATGTCAATGTATCCATAGCTACTTTATTGTTGCAACGAAATATTACTACTTTTGAAGAGGCAAAAGAGTATTTTAGACCAACTTTAGAACAGTTACACAACCCATTCTTGATGCAAGATATGGATAAAGCTGTTTGGAGAATAGAAGAAGCTATTAGAAACAAAGAAAAAATTTTAGTATATGGAGATTATGATGTAGATGGAACTACCTCTGTAGCATTGGTATATGGATTTTTGCGACAGTTTTACAACAATTTAGATTACTATACCCCAGATAGAAATGGCGAAGGGTATGGCGTATCCGAACAAGGCGTAAAAAATGCCTATGATAATCAGATAAATTTGATTATTTGTTTAGATTGTGGCATCAAATCTGTAGCACCTGTAGCATACGCCAAAAATTTAGGCATAGATTTTATTATTTGCGACCACCACAGACCTGGTGATGAACTCCCAGCAGCATTTGCCATTCTTGACCCCAAACGAGAAGATTGCAAATATCCTTATAAAGAACTTTCGGGTTGTGGCATAGGATTTAAACTTATTCAAGCAATATCTATTAATAACGATTTGCCAATAGAAAGATTGTATAGTTTTTTGGATTTGGTAGCAGTCAGTATTGGTGCAGATATTGTCCCCATTGATGGCGAAAATAGAGTTTTGGCACATTTTGGGCTAAAAAAACTCAACGCAGAACCGCGAAATGGTTTAAAAGCAATTATAGAATCTTCGGGAACTAAAAAACCTTTGGATATTTCTTCGATTGTTTTTGGCATTGCACCACGCATTAATGCAAGTGGGCGAATGACACATGCCAAACAAGCCATCGAATTATTGTTGAGTGATGATTACAAAAAAGCTGAAGAATTAGCCACTTTAGCCAATACCACCAATGAACACCGCAGAGATTTTGATAGTAGCACAACCCTCGAAGCCTTTGAGATGATTGAAAATTCTGGAATGGCAGAGGCACATTCCACCGTTTTGTATAAAGAAGATTGGCATAAAGGCGTAATTGGCATTGTTGCCTCGCGTTGTTTAGACAAATATTACCGCCCAACTATCATTCTTACCTCCTCCAACAACAAAATTACAGGCTCGGCAAGGTCTATTCACGGTTTTGATATTTATGAAGCATTATCTTCTTGTGCAGATTTGCTTGAACAATATGGCGGACATACACACGCAGCAGGTTTGACACTATTTTACGAAAATTTACCAAAATTTAAAGAAAGATTCGAAAAAATAGCCACCGAAAAACTCTCTGCCGAACTCTTAGTGCCACCTTTGCGGATAGATTTGGTATTGCCCTTAAAACAAGTAAATTTTAAGTTCTTGAATATTCTCAAACAAATGCAACCTTTTGGACCTGATAATATGCAACCTGTTTTTGTGTCTGAAAATGTATTTTGTGATGGCTATGTAAAATTATTGAAAGAAGAACACCTCAAAATTTATGTACGTCAAGAAGATTCCAAACCCGTAGAAGCTATTGGATTTGGTTTGGCAAGGTATCATAAAGAAATTGCAGAAGGCAAAAAATTTGATATTGCGTATCAAATTGTAGAAAATGATTTTAAAGGAAGAATTAGTTTGCAATTAATGTTGAAAGATATAAAAATAAGACCTTTTTAAAGTTTTTGTATTAAATTCCCTCAACAAGACAGAAGTGTAAAGTTTACTGTATAACTTTCTACTTTTTTAGCAATAATTTTGTAATATATAGTTTTTTGTGCTATAAATTTGTATAATTGACACTAAATTTAATTGATTTGTATGGCAAAGAAAGTAATATTGTGTGTAGATGATGAAAAAATTGTATTAGATAGTTTGAAAAGACAACTTCGAACACATTTTGGTAGTATGTATCAGGTAGAGGCAGCAGAAAATGCAGCAGAAGCCATCGAATTAATAGAGGAATTAGACGCAGAACAGATAGAAACCTTGTTAATTGTGTCGGATTGGCTAATGCCCGAAATGAAAGGAGATGAATTTTTGATTCGTGTCCATCAAAAATTTCCAAAAATAGCTAAAGTAATGCTTACAGGACAAGCCGATGCAGATGCCATCGAAAATGCAAAAAAGAATGCAAATTTGCACCATTGTCTAACAAAACCTTGGACAGAAGAAGAACTCATTAGAATTATTAACTCGGCTATTGCATAATAGTTAGTGAAGATAAGCTATTTAGCAAATATACCACACAAAATTAGCATTTTTATAGCCAACTAATGTAGAAGAAATAAAAATATGGCAAATCCAACAACAATACAAAGTACCAAAAAAATTCTATCTGTCCAAGATTTTGTACCGAATCCCGAGCAGGTAAATTCTTTTAAAGAGGCTGTATTTGGCAAAGTAGATAGAGGAATGGATTATCTAATTTTTGTGCAATTTATGGCAGGAATTATTATTGCATTCTATACCCAAACTTGGTACACCGCAGTAGGTATGGGTGTTATTAGTTTGGCTATTTATTGTACTTTCCGTTTTTTGTTTACAGGGCTTTCTATTTTGCGTTACTTGATTAGTGGGCTTTTGGCGGTTTTTGTTGTGCAATATTTGTTACAGTTGCATGGATTAATGTTTGTCCAACGGTTATTTTCTATTTCTTTGACAGTCTTATTATTTTACCAAAATTGGCGACTTTTAGTGCCTAATTTTTTGGTAATTTTACTTTATATGCTTGCTTGTGCATATATACTACAAAATCCCGATAGTAGTTTTCAAAGTTTTTTTGCAGATTTATCCAATTACGACACCACACATATTCTATTATTTTTGTTGATGCACCTTGTGCATTTTTGTTTCTGTGTAATTATTGCTATGCAATTAGAACATAGATTTGCCTCTGGAGTACGAAATATTATCTATATTAATGAGCAACTTAACTTAGAAGCCAATATCCAATTAGCAAACCAAATTGCAAATGGAAATTTTGAAGGCGAATATGAAAATAAGAAAAATGATTACATGGGCGAAACTTTGCTAAGTATGCGAGAAAATCTCAAAAATTATAGAGAACAAGAAGACCATAATCATTGGATAAACGAAGGAATTGCTAAAATTAGTCAAGTCTTAATGCAATATAATGATTTGGAAACTTTGGCATACCAAACTCTATTTCATGTAACCAAATATACAAAATCTTCACAAGGTTTGTTATACAATGTCGTGCAAGATGACAAATTACGCAAAGAATTTTTGCATTTATTGGCTTGTTATGCCTACGAAAAACAAGAAGAATTAGGGCAGAGATTTGAAATTGGCGAAGATTTGGTAGGCGAAGTGGTATTGCGAAAAAAGACAATTCATATCAAAAAATTACCCGAAAACTATCTTTCTATTACTTCAGGTTTGGGGGCTGCTGCACCTTTAGAGTTGGTGCTGATTCCCTTAAAAGTGAAAGAAGAAGTAATTGGAGTTTTGGAATTGGGTACATTTACAAATTTTCAGGCACGTCATATTGAATTTTTGGAAAAAATAGGCGAAAGAATTGCCACTTCTTTACTATCTGTACAAGCAAATCAACGCAATAACGACTTGTTACGAGAAGCACAAAAATTGGCAGAACAACTCCAAACGCAAGAAGAATTTCTCAAACAAAATATGGAGGAACTGCAAAGCACCCAAACTGCCATGACCGAAGCCAATAATAAACTTAGTAGTTTGTTGATAAATGTGCCTGGAATGATTTTTACACAGAAAAAAGAAGGCAGTACTTGGTTTATTAATTTTGTATCTGAAGGGGCAAAAGAATTAACAGGCTATGAACCAGAACATATTATGGCAGGCAAAATTCATTTTACAGACCTTATTCACCCTGAAGATTTAAAAACTAATTATCAAGAGGCAGACAAAATCGTGGCACAAGCTATTGCCAATAAAACAGTCTATGAAATTAGTTATAGAATATTAGATGCAAATAACATTATCAAATATGTGTGGGAAAAAGGAAATGGCTTATATGATAAGAAAGGAAACTTGATTGGTTTACAAGGATTTTTGACGGATATTACTGCACAAATACAATCGAATAAACAATTACAAGAGCAGGTCGAAAAAATGCAAGTACAAGAACAAGTCATTCAAGAAACTTTTGTACAGATGCAAGCACTACAAAAACAAGCAGAAGATAATAATACAGAATTGCAAAATACACTACAAGCAATTAATGAAGTGTTAGTTATTTTGGAATTGAATCCCGATAGAACAGTAAAATATGCAAATGCAAAATTCTGCGAAATTTCGCAATATACGCCGGAAGAAATTGTAGGCAAAGACCTTACTTTTTACTTGGTTAAAGAAGATTTGCCAGCTATGGATATGCTTTGGAAAGATTTATTGACAGGGCAACCAATGATGCGAGAAATTAGACGAGTTCGCAAAGATGGAACTTTATTTTGGTTGCAAGCATATTATATTCCAACCATTGACGCAAAAGGTAATTTGGTAAAAATAACCACGATGTCGACTGATATTACCGCAAGTAAGTTGCGCGATGAAGAAATTAGGCAATTATTAGCACAAAAGTAAGTTACGCTATTTTTATTTAAGTAATAATTATTTTAGATATTTTTTATTTCTACATTATTGCTAATCAATTACTTGAATAATTTAGCACTTACTATTACAAATTTATAACTATTTATGTTAGCAAAAATACATTTACAATATTACACGATTTTAGAAATTTTTTTAGCATCTAAGCATTGGAAACTTTATGTAGTTGTTGCTTGTGTGTTCTCTATTTTGTTCTTTTCTCTACCTTATCACAAACGTATTACAGACGAATTGCAACAAAAACCAGACAGATATTTGAAATGGCAACAGCTTAAACAACACGCAGAACACCCTTTTACACAAATACAAGCAGAACCTAATAGCCACCAAGCAAAATTAACTTTTCGTCTTACAATGCCATTACTTTTGCGGGCTTTGCAGTATAATATTGTGGCTTTTTATTTGGTACAGGCTTTTTTGGGGCTTATATTTTGTTGGTTTTTGGCAGATTTTTTCGCAAAATTATTAGATAGTCGTGTAATTGCTGCATTATTGACCTTTGGCATTGCAAATATTTATGCAGGTGCTTCGTTTTTTATAGATACTTTGGCAAGTTATGACCCTTTTGCCTATATCTTTTTGTTGCTTGCAATTTGTTATAGACAACCTTTGTATATTTTTGTGCTGATACAATTAGCAGCTTGGACAGATGAAAGGGGCTTAGTAGCTTCGTGTTTGGTATATCTGTTTTGGTACTTGCAAATTTACACGCCAAAAACTAATTTTATACGTAGTGTTTTGCAATTTTCTCCACCATTATTGGCTATTTTATCGAGTATTGCAGTTTATTTATTGGGAAGATTTTGTTTGGGTTATTTTTTAGGTTTGCATACGCCTTTGGGCAATGCAGGTTTTGAGGCTTTTTTAGAAAATATAAAACTTACAGGATTAGGAGTTTGGACAGGGCTGGAGGGGTTTTGGTTGCTAATTTTGGTAATGTTTGTGGTATTATATTACACAAAAGAATATCTTTTGCTTATTTTGGTACTTAGTGCAACTATTTTTATTAGCTTAATAGCTGTAATGGTTTATGATATTACCCGCAGTATTGGTTATTTATATTTGTTAATTCCTATTGCTTGCCTAATTTTGCAAACACGCATTAGCAAAAAAGAACTTTATTATGTCTTATTGGCAAGTATTGTAATTAGTTTTATTTTTCCTATGTATGTTATCAAAAATAACATTACCTATTTAGAACCTATTTATTTACGAGTTATAGAAAGTATTGGATGATAAAACTTCTGCAAAAGCATTTGTATTTTCGTCTTTAGGTAGTGGTACGTAGCTACTGCTATGTACCACTATTTCACATGAACTACGGATTAAAATATTGATTATCAAGGAATTAATCCGTAGTTTACGTTAAAATTACAGAGCATATCTAAACCATAAACCCAAGTAAAGTGATGTCATCTCTTTGTTCTGTGCCATCTCTAAAATTAGCTAATTCCGTTTCATAAATAGTATGTTGGTCTATAAGTGAAGCATGATGATTAGCTTTTATCATATCTCTGAATTTTCCACCACCAAAACGATTTCTACCTCTATCTGGTTGGTCAATGAAACCATCTGTAAAGAAATAAAGTTTATCTCCTTTTTGTAACTCAAAAACTTTATTGGTATAAGGTTTTCTTTCTACATTATCTGCTGCCCCTATCATTTGCCTATCTCCTTTGAGTTCAAGCATTTCTCCATCTACTTTTTTGAAGTATAAAGCATTACTCTTAGCACCTGCAAAAATCATTTGTAAATTGCCATTTGGCAAAGTATCAAAACGACACAGAGAAACGTCCATACCATCAGAAGTATTTGTTTCTCCTTTTTTCAATGCTTTGCGAATTTCTACGTGAATATACTCCAAAATCTGTGCAGGATTGTCTATCTCTTGTTTATCAATAGCATCTTTTAAGATAGCATTGCCTATCATACTCATAAACCCACCAGGAACCCCATGTCCTGTGCAGTCTGCTACACAAAGAAAACTATATTGATTTACTTGTGAAAACCAATAGAAATCTCCAGAAACAATATCTTTTGGTTTGTAAATTACAAAAGTTTCAGAGAAAATATTGGCTAAATCTTGTTGAGTTGGCAAAATGGCTTGTTGAATAGTTTGTGCATATTCAATACTTTTGGTAATATTTGCATTTTTACTATCAATTTCTTTATATGCATTTGCATTAGCAACAGCAATAGAACAATAAGCTGCTAAGTTTTGTAATAGCCCAAAATGTGTTTCTGTGTAAGCATTTTTTTCAAAACTTTGTACTGTGATAACACCAATACTTCTTCCCTCCAAAATAAGTGGAATGTATAACAAAGATTGAGGAATTTCACCCGATGAAATTTTTACTTCTTTATCTATATATTTTTTGATGTCTTTTTCTACATCATTGATAAAAATAGGTTGCTGACGATTAAAGCACCAAATAGATAAGTAATTTTCGTCTAAGGTATTGTGGTAATGAAAAGGCAACTCTTTACCTTTTTCCATAAAACCATCAAAAGCAAGTTCTTTTAACTTCACATCATAAACACCTAAACCAAATCCAGAGGCATCCATCAACTGATTTACATTTTCATAAACCATTTTAATAACTGCCTTTAAATCAAGGGTTTGCGTAATTTGTTGACCTATGTCCGATAAAATCTTAATATTTTGATAGGCTTGTTCTACCTCTTTGCTTTGTTGGGCTATTTTTTCATTTGCCATACCCAAAGCATCATTGGTAGTAGATAACTCTTCGTTGGTGGCATTCAATTCTGAAATAGCCTCACCCAAATCATTATTTTTACTTTCTATTTCTTTTTTCTGCTGGTCTAATTGGGTATTAATTTTACTTAAAACCTCATTGGTGGTATGTAGTTCTTCTACTGTTTGGTTGAGTTCTTCATTAGATTCTTGTAATTGGTGAGTTCTTTCTGCTACTTTTGTTTCTAAAACTCTATTTTGTTCTAAAATAATTCGTTCGTTTTCTTGCAAAGAACTCAGCAAAGAAACTTGGGCAACTTCTTTTTCCTTTTTTAAAACATTTATTTTATCAGCTAAAGCAAAAGAAAGTAAAATAACCTCAATACCAGAACCAAAAAATACAGCATTACTTGTAAAGGCATTACTAGGAATTACCCCCCCTATATACAAGACAAATACAACCATAGATGAAATATAAAACGACCAAGCCAATAAATAATAACGAGCCAACTTATTTTTAGAAAAAAGATTGACTATAGCTACAATTAACAAGTATAAAAATACCAATAAAGATAATATCTGCACTAAAGCAATGCTTACTGTATAATTACCGAAAATATTTGTTATTAAAATACCAATAGATAAGAAAACCCATAGATAAAATCCTTTATGTAAGCGAGGAGTATATAAAGATGTGTGGAGAAAAGAAGAAGTAAATAAAATTACAAATATAATGATTGATGCTGCTAATGAGGGAAAGAAAAAATTAAAAGATTCATAACTTTTCCATAAAAATTCACTAGTGTATCCTTTATCTGTACCATATACAATAGCAACTGATAATACATAACCGACATAGTATAAATAGGTTTTATCTCTAAGTGTAAAAAATACAAACAAGTTATATAATGCCATAACTACCATAATACCAAAATAGATACCATAGCCCAAATCATCTTGATGAGATTTTTGCATGAACGCAATAGGTGTGCCTATTTTCATAGGTATAGCTATTGGGTGCAAACTGTTTACTTGAATGTAAAAAGTTTTTATTTGTGTGGTATCTTGTTCCGTAGTTAATTCAAATAGATAGTTATTCATAAGAATAGGGCGGTTCACAAGAGGAAGCATACTACCTACTTTCTGAATTTTATAACTATTAGCACTTGGAGAATAGAAGTTAATGTTAGTTAATAAGGGGGTAGCTATTTCCAATAAATATTTTGTTTTTGAGCTGTTATTAACCGTAAATTTACCCCATATAGTAGAAGCTGTATTAGCAAAGTTTGGCGTTTCTTGTTCACTTAACTTAAATTGTTGTTGATAAGAAGCTTGTAAAATATCTTCTATTCTTAATTTATTTTCTTTGTCTTCTAAAAAAGATACAGAAGTCCCTATAACAAGTACTTTATCAGACTTACTTAAGTTAATAATAGATTGAGAATAAGAAACTTGGAAAAGTAAAAAAATACTTGCAAGTCCTAAAAAAAATTTTTTCATGGGAGTAACAATTTAACAATTAAAAATTCATA
>JBIKRY010000071.1:0-17167 GCA_044348925.1 Bernardetiaceae bacterium | reverse complement strand
AAGGATAAAAACGAACTTGGTTATAAATTCACAAATTTTGAGAAATAATTACTATTTTTCTTTCAATTTACCAGACTCATTCGCCTAAAGGCGAATATACGGTATCCGTAGTTCACGTTAAATAACAAAACAAGTTGTATTAACTAATTTCACGTCCATTTAAAGATGTTTCTTGCTATACAAGCAATTAATTTTGGTATAAAACGTGAAATAGAAGCAAAATTTCCAATAAACTAATTATTTTTAGTAGTTTATTGGAAACTTTATTAAAATTTTATAACTTAGCAATTAATTGATAGCAAACCGCAAAAATTTGTAAAAGCATTGCTTTTTACACATTTTGCCAACTTACATCACAACACAATGAACAAAACACTAAGCCCTTACGGGTACACCGACAATGGTAATGTCTATTTGTTTGCTTACATGGACTTTCCAGAAAGAATACTTGGTTTTGTAAAGGACAGCGAAGAGGCAAGTATAGACTATTTTACAAAACGATTTGCTCTTGCTGAAGCAAAAGTAGCCGAATTGACAGAAGCTATACATAGCTCACCAAACAAAGGTTCTTACCTTATGAAACTAATTCACCTACGCCAATATTTGGCGGAATTTAATGGATTAGGTGATTTTCCTGCTTTATTTGCAAAATTAGACATCGAAGAGGCAAGCATCAGAGATTATGTATTACATAATCGAAGCAAAAATTTAGAAATAAAAACTGCACTTCTCAAAGAAGCATTGGCACTAAAATATAGCACCGCTTGGGGAGATACAGCCGAAAAATATAGAGAAATAAAAATGAAGTGGATTAAAACGGGAAATTCGCCTTCAGAAAATGAAGAAAAATTGAACGAAGAGTTTAATGCCATTTTAGATTATTTTTTCGCCCAAAGAAACGCATTTGTTGTCGAAAAAAATAGGTCTATTGATGAACGAAAACAACAATACCAAGACCTCATCAACCAATTACGCAAAGTAATTAACGAAAAAACAGAAAACCGCATAGACCATATTAAAAGAATTCAGGCAGAATGGCGAAATATTGGAAATATTCCCAAAAGACAGTTTGTATTTTATAGTAGGATTTTCAAAAATGAGTTAAATAACTTTTTTGCCAAACGGAAAGAACATCAAAAACCAAAACCACCTATCGAACAAAAAGAAGATATGTGTGCAAAAGTAGAAAAAATGTTGCTGAATCCTGATAATGTACGGTTGGACGAAGTAAGAAAAATTCAAGAAGAATGGAAAAATTTGGGGAAATTGCCTGATTTGAAAGATAAAGAGCTAAATACCAAATTTAAAATAGCTTGTAACGAAATATTTGAGTATAATTTTTTGGTAAAAACTGCCAAAGTAAAATACGAATCTTACGTGCAGAAAACTCGTTTTGAACAGTTGAAAATAAAAATTCGTCTTATCAAAGAAACTATCAAAGAAGACGAAACACAACTGAATGCAATGAATTTGGAAAGAAACCGTTTTAGATATGGCACAGAACAGCCTCCAATGACTGCTGACCATATCAATTTGATTAACAAAATTAAAACCAAACAACGAATACTCAAAAAATTGCAAGACCAGTTAGATGGAAGCTATTAAGGGTAGGTACTTGTAAATTTTTAATGCTAAGTTTTGAATTATTTAAGTAATTGTTTATTCATCACTGAAAGTAAAATTATTTTCAATAATTTTTTGTACTACTTATGGATAAATAAATATAACTTTTGTAGTAAAAATATTGCTTGTATTACTATTTTATAATAGAAATGCAAGCAATATTTGTATAGTTCTATCGTTATGTCGTACATATAGATAGCATAGATATTAGAGTTTATGAATAATTGCTGTAGCATAGACTTTAGTCTGTGCAAGTTGTTGATTTTCAACTACTTAAAAACAGACTAAAGTCTATTATACAAATTATTCATAAACTCTATTAGTTAAAAAAAATATCTAATAATATTATTTTTTATAGAAAATAGGTATGAAAAACATTGCACCCTAAAGGCTATTAATTACCCACAAGTTTTATCATTTTTTAATTTATTGGTAGTTCATAACAATATGAGTGGCATTTTTAAACTTTCCAATAGTTCCACTGCGGGTCAAGACCTTCCAAGTCTTCAAGACTTGGAAAGTTTAAAAATGGCACTGATATTGAATTTAAGTAGGTTTTTTTTTCTAACTAAGTTCAAAAAAAAATTGCAAAAAGCTAACTACTTTACAATAATTTTCGTTATATTTCACAAACAAATGACCTACCAATAACTTAAATTTTTTGTACTATGAAACCTCTGTTTACTCTTATTGTGCTATCTTTAGGGTTATCTGTGCAAATATTTGCACAAAATACGCCTATTCAATCTATAGTCGAATTACTAAATCAAGGAGAAATTTCTGCTGCACAAATTTTATTGCAAAATAATGTAGAAAAAGATGCTACAGATATAGATAGTCGTTTGCTATTGGGTACGGTCAATGATTTTCTTGGCGAGCCTGACGAGGCTATACGCATCTGGTCGGCAGGTTTAAATGATACAGATGACGATTATGCGTTGTATATGAGTATTGGGGAGTTGCGTTTGCGACAAGGCACACAAGGGGCAAGTTTCAAATATGTCAAGGGAGTTTTGCAGCCGTTACACGAAATAGACAGCTTAGAGGATTTTCGTTTCAAAACACAACAACTAAATTTGGCGGTGGTAGCTTTTCAAAAAGCAAGCACTTTTTATCCCTATGAAAGTGATGCTTGGGAAAATCTTGCCAATGCTTATCAAGAGTTAAATCAATTTGAAATGGCTTTAGGTTGTTGGGAACATTTGAATCAAGTATTTCCACAGCACGACAACTTTAAACTAAAATTGGGGCAATGCCGTTTGCAAATGGGACATTTGCTTGAGGCACGAAAAGCATTTGAATTAGCATTGCAACTTAATCCCAAATTGTATGCAGCATACGCAGGTTTGGCAGAATATTGGCTCGAAAAAGACGAAGTACAAGCAGCAGAATTAGCCATTCAACAATCAGAATATTATAAATGGTTGCCAAATTTTATTGATTTGAGCTATAGTACAGAAAGATATGCTATTTTTGAAAAATTGGCACATCAAACAGATGAAAATTTTTTGGATTCCTCGTCTATGCGTATGCAATTAATCGAAGAACTTTTGCAAGAAAATACACAAGATGCTACAAATTTTTTGGCAACTATAGTTTGGTATGACGAAGATAAAACCGAAACAAGTATCAAGATATTTAATCTTTTGATGGAAAGAGAATTGCATGGAGCAAGGTTATTAAGTGAAATAGCACGTAATTCGGATAATATTTTTGTGATTTCGCAAGCCGTACAACGATTGGTAAAAATGAAAGTACCTGGTACTTTTGATTTGTTAGTTTCTCTTTTGCCACAAGACAAACAACCATTTCAACACATAAATATTGCAGATTATATGGCACAATTAGGAGATGATAGGGCAATGTTGTATTTGATTAATGAATTGAATCCCAAAATGATAGACCAGCACCACAAAGCAAAAGATTTAGAAACTTTTTCGTTGGGGCAGGGCATTCAAGCCTCACGCCAACGTGCTGCTTTGGCTCTTTCGGCTTTTAATCACCCCGCAGCTATTTTAGCTTTGGAAGAGGGTTTAAAAAATGAAAATGTCAATATTTACTGCTCGGCATCTTTGTATAAAATGACAAAAGAAGATAAGTATTTGACTTTGATAGAAGACTTTACCGAAAATCGCAAAAAAGACAAACTTTTAGCACAGTTTTTTAGTCATATTGATACCAAACAAGCCTTAAAATTAACAAAAAAATTAAATTAAGCCCTATTTTATTTTATGCCATATAGTTTAGATAGGAGAAATTTTGTATAAAATTGTAATTTTTTTTGCTAATTTTGATTTTATTTCTACCTTATGCAAAAAATTTCGGCAGTATTAATTACGTATAATGAAGCAAGTATTATCGCCAAAACATTGGAAAACTTGGCTTGGTGTGATGAAATAGTGGTAGTAGATTCGGGCAGTGATGATGAAACAGTAAAAATATGTGAACAATATGCTTGTAAAGTATATTATAAAAAATTTGAGGGTTTTGGTACACAAAAGCAATATGCAGTTGCTTGTGCTTCGTATGATTGGATTTTGTCGATTGATGCTGATGAAATATTAAGTGTAGAATTGCAAAATGAATTACAAAATCTAAAAAAATTAGAAAAATTACCAGCCAATGCCTATAATATTCCCCGAAGTTTGATATTTATGGAGCAAAAAATACGTTTTGGAGGGGAATATCGCAATTTACAACTGCGTTTTTTTAATCGAAAATTTGCGAATTTTAATGATTTGTCGGTACATGAATCTGTACTTGTGCAAGACAAGAAAGTTTTGGCTTTGAAAAGTGAATTATTACATTACAGTTATAAAAATCTTGCAGATTATTTTACCAAGCTAAATCATTACACTTCTTTGGCTGCTGATAAACTTTTTGCCGAAAATAAACGACAACCTTTACCAATTTTAATGATACGTTTTCCTTTCGATTTTCTTTACAAATATATTTTTCAAGGCTTGATTTTTGACGGGTTTGCGGGTTTTATTTGGGCTTTATTTTCGTCTATTTCGCCTGTGGTAAAATATAGTAAAGTAGAAGAAAAAAGACTTATACATAAAAAACATAAGCATCAATAACCTATAAAATACATATCTTATGCCTGATATTTCAATTAATTTTGCAGGAATACAGTCCCCAAATCCTTTTTGGTTGGCATCTGCACCACCTACCAATTCGGGTTATCAAATTATGAAAGCCTTTGAAGCTGGTTGGGGTGGTGCTGTTTGGAAAACGATGGGAGTGCCTGTGGTAAATGTTTCGAGCCGATATGGTGGCTGGAACTATAAAGACAAACGAATGGTTGGTTTCAATAACATAGAATTGATTTCTGACCGTCCTCTTGCTGATAATTTGCGAGAAATAGAAGAAGTAAAAAAATATTTTCCGCACCACGCTATTATTGCTTCGTTGATGGTACAGACTAAAGCAGAATGGCATCAAATTGTGGTAGATGCCCAAAATGCAGGAGCAGATGGCATAGAATTAAATTTTGGTTGCCCGCATGGTATGTGTGAACGTGGTATGGGTTCTTCGGTTGGTCAGGAGCCTGAAGTCTTGCGAACTATTGTGTCTTGGGTAATGGAAGTTGCAAAAATTCCTGTTATTGTGAAACTTACACCCAATATTACAGATATTACAGAGCCTGCTTTGGCTGCAAAACTTGGCGGTGCAAATGCTATTTCTCTTATTAATACTATTCAAAGTGTAATAGGCGTAGATTTAGATAATTTTGTGCCATATCCTAACGTGGGAGGCAAAAGTACTAATGGTGGTTATTGTGGGGCTGCAGTAAAACCTATTGCTTTAAATATGGTAAAAAATTGCGCACAACACCCTGCTATTAAATTGCCTATTTCGGGGATTGGTGGGATAGAAACGTGGCGAGATGCAGTGGAGCATATTATGTTAGGTGCTTCTACTGTGCAAGTTTGTACGGCGGTGATGCACTATGGTTTTGGAATTATTCGTGAAATGGTGGCAGGTTTGGAACAATATATGGACGAAAAAGGCTTCCAAAATATTCCACAAATGGTAGGCAAGGCATTGCCAAATGTTGTTACATGGGAAAATCTAAATCTAAAACATAAAGTAGTGGCAAGTATCAATAGCGACAAATGTATTGGTTGCCAACTTTGTTATACTGCTTGTGAAGATGGGGCACATCAAGCTATTTCTTTATCTGGAGATTTGGCAAATCGTGTTCCTACGATTATCGAGGAAAATTGTGTTGGTTGTAATTTATGTTCTTTGGTATGTCCTGTAGATGCTTGTATTACGATGGAACGTAGAGATGATGGTACAGAGGAGGAAACTTGGAAAGAAAGAACAGAGCAAAATAAAATTCCAACTACTTTTAATGATACTTTGGCAGGTGGTTTGGGGCATTTTGTTCCTACTCCAGCAGACGCAGTGAAAAAAATAGAAAAATATGGAATAAAAAAATAAGGCGTAAAGTTGGCATATTTTTGTCAAAGCCAAAAGAAAAATAGCATTTATTTCGTCTTATTATATTAGACCTTGTTAAATTTTGTAGCATATATTTTAGTCTGTGCTTGTAAATTATTGGTAATCAAGGACTTACAGGAACAGACTAAAGTATATGCTACATTTCTTAATAATCTATATTATATAAAAAAAGTTTGTATGTAACACATACAAACTTTTTTCAATGATATTTTAAGATAGATTATTTGCTGATAGCAGGCTCAAATCTTCTCATATATAAACTTTTGATGCTGGTAGATAACCATAATTCGTCGCTATCTGCACGTTGAATAGACCATTGTCCTGGTACTTCAGGCAAACTTGCTGCATCATTTAATTGAAATCCTACATAACCTTCTCTGTTTGAATCCCAAACTCCTTCATAGAATACTCCTTTGCGGTAGATAGTCAAAGTTTTATCTGCACGAATATACACAGCAGCATCTACATAAGTACCACCTTTTTCTATGTATGGAGAATTAGATTTGTAAACCTTCCAATTTCCTATCAAATAGTCGTTGTCTGCTGGTGCAGTTGGTGTTGGTAAAATATCATCTCCTTGTTCAAAACAAGCTGACATTGTTGCAAGCAATGCAAACAACATAAAAGATAATAAGCGTAATTTTTTCATTATTTTAAGTAATTAAGGTAAAACATAGTTACAATTATGTAATTTAATTTTAAAGATGCAAATTTTTTTGCAAATTTTTTATGATTTTTGTCTTCTTACAACAAAGAATTAACTAAGTTAATGTATTCTGTTTCGGCTTGGGCATTGGTTTTGCCTTTTTGTGCATTCCATGCATTGTATTTTGCTGCTGCTTTGAAGTCAAACATACCTGGTTTGTCGCCTGTTACATCTCCTTCTGTTGCTTGTTTATATAAGGCATATAATTTTAATAATACATCATTTTCTGGTTTTTCGCTAAGATTTTGCACATCTTGTAATGCTTTTTCGAATGCTGGACTCATTTTATTTATGATTTAGGGTTAAAAATTATTTTATCATAGCAATAATGCTATGATTTGGTAAAAATAGTAATTTTTGTAAAAGATATTCTTATTTCTACTTAATAAATCTAATTTTTTTTTGTTAATTTTACACAATTTAACGAAATCTATTTTTGTGCATATTTTTTGACAGTATATGATTTTGTTCTTATCCTATTTATGTTTTCCTTAATTTCTTTATCCATGAAAAAATTATTCACCATCTTTTATCTACTTTTACTTTTACCTCTCTTTCCAAGTTTTGGGCAAGTAATTTCTACTGAGGGGAAAGAGTTTTATGTAGGTTTTATGTCTATCAATGGAGGAGGCAACGAAAGAGCTGACCTTGTACTAAGTTCCAAACTTGGTGCTACAGCTACTATTACAATGCCTGCCAATCCTGCTTTTCCTGTTACGACGATAGTGATACCTGCGGGGCAGGCAGTTACCCAAAATTTTACAGGTGCTAACTATACAAGTATCCTTCCCAATATTACGAGTGGTACAACTGCGATGAATAAGGTTTTGAAGATTATATCTGATGGCAATGATATTGCAGTAACTTCTGTGCATTTCTCGAACAATCGTACTGAAGCAAGTGCGGTTTTGCCTATTACTTCTTTGGGAACAAGCACCGAATACTATGTAAATACCAATCATAACACCAGCACCGCAGGTGAGATAAGGTCGGAATTGTTAGTGGTAGCTTATCAAAACAATACGCAAATAGAAATTAATTCCCCTATTGCCATTCAAGGAGTTGGAGCTGCCAATACGCCTTTTACCATTACTTTAAATGCAGGGCAGATGATGCAATTTCAAAGTACCAATAACAGTAGTAATTTTGCAGGAACATCGCTAAAACCTGTAGGAGGTACTTGTAGTCCTTTTGCGGTTTTTACAGGGTCTAATAACATGCGGGTGTGTAATGCTAACCTCGCACCTTCAGGTACAGGTTCTTCACAACATTGCTACGAACAGATTTTTCCTATAAGCACATGGGGCAAAAATTATGCCTTACCACCTATTTCAACCAATACTTCGGGTTATACCTATCGTATTGTAGCCTCAAAAGATAATACACAAGTTAGCATAGACGGAGCAGCACCTTTTACGATGAATGCAGGAGGAGTAGTTACCTTTGATGTAACTTCAGATATAGGCATATGTATTACAGCTACCGAACCCGTCAGTGTTTCGCAAGTGTTGAAGGGTTCGGGTTGTAATGGTGCAACAGGTGGTGATTCTGCTCTTTTGATTGTAAACCCCTTGAATCAAACTACCAAAAAGGTAACTTTTAGTACCTTATCCATGACAAATCCTATCAATAATTTTGTGAATATAGTAATGAAAACGGCAGATATTGGTTTGCTTACCTTAAATGGTGCTTCAGTCAATGCAAGTTCTTTTACTACTTTTCCAAGTTGTGCAGATTATTCTTATGCTCGTCTTGCTTTGGGAACTCCCGTTGCTGCACATACTTTAGCAGCTACAGGCACTGCCGAGTTTATTGCTTTTGTGTATGGTTTTGGAGGTACAGATTCTTATGCTTACTCTGTAGGTGCAAGTTTTGAAAACCAAGCCTATAACTTTGTGGTTACGCCAAACCCAGCTTGCGACCCTAATCGTACTATGACCTTCGCAGGTACAGGAATTAATATTGCAACCTACACCTACGATTTTGGAGATGGTACACCTGTTAGCAATGACCAAAATCCAGTACATACCTACGCAGCACCTGGTAGTTATGAAGTTACCATGACCGTAACTTTTTTAGGTGGTGGAACAGGTTGTAGTGCTACAGGAGTAATTAAAAAAACAGTCATTATTTATGAAACTTCCCCTGCTTCTGCCAATATTGGTACAGATAAGTCGGTTTGTTTAAATGCAACACTTACCTTAACTGCCCCAACGGGACCAGACCAAACCTATCAATGGTATAAAGATAATGTGTTGATGGTTGGTGCAACTTTACAAAGCCTAAATATTAATACCTCCTCGGCAGGTTTGGCAGTATATAAAGTAGAAATTAAACGTGGTGGAATTTGTACGGTAATGTCTAATAACGTAAATGTTACGGTAAATGCACCTGCAACAGCTACCTTAAGCCCTGCAACAGGAGGATTTTGTGGTGGTGGCAGTGTGGTTTTGACAGCTACACTCAATCCACTTTGGACGTATGAATTTCAAAAAAATACAATACCTATTGTAGGAGCAGGAGGTTTGGGAGTGAATACCACTACTATTAATAGTATTGGTACTTATACTTGTAAAATTACCAATGAGTTTGGTTGTGTAATGACCACTAATGCTTCTGTTATTTCGGGTCCTCCGATTATTGTGCCTGTGGTTACAGGTGCAGACAATAAAGATTATTTTTGTGCAGGTACGAGTTTATTGCTAAGTTCTACAGTAACGCCTACCGATACCTATACCTATCAATGGCAACGCGAAATAGCAGGAGTCTATACAGACATTGCAGGGGCAACCGCAGCAACTTATACCGCAAATATTGCAGGAAATTATAAATTGGTTGCAACAAGCACTACCAATACTTGTAGTGGAACTTCTGTAGCATTTGCTCTTGCACAAAAGCCAAATCCATTACCAGATATTATTACAAGTCCTATTGCAAATACAACCGTATATTGCGAAGGCGAAATTATCAATTTGACAACTACTGTAGCACCTACAGGCGAAACCTACTCGTATGCTTGGTTTAGAGATAATGTGCAATTTAGTAGTTTGCAAAACCCTGTTTTTACGGCTATTACGGGAGTATATGTCTATAAAGTGAAAATTATTAATACCACAACTTTATGCGAGGCAACTTCTCCTGATTTTACGATTACAGTAAATCCTGCACCAAATCCAGCAGTTACCCCAAATCCTATTGGGCAGACTGCTTGTCAAGGCAATACCGTAACCTTAAGTACACAGACAGTACCCGCAGGGCAAACTTGGACATATCAATGGAAAAATGGTGGGATAGATATTCCAGCAGCAACCAATCCGACTTATGTTACAAGTACATCAGGAAATTATACCGTAGAAATTACCAATAATTTTAATTGTATAAAAACTTCATCTGTAGTAATTGTAACTATTTTTCCAATTCCAGATGCAACAATTACTTCTACTTTGGCATCTCCATTTTGTTCAGATTTAAGTGCCACCTTAAGCACAGTACCTGTAACCGCAGGGCAGGTTTGGACATACAAATGGAAACGAGATGGCGTAGATATTGCTGGAGAAACAAACCCTACTTTGACTACCAATCTTTCGGGAAGTTATACTGTAGAAATTAGCAATAATTATAATTGTGTGGTAACTACAGCAACACCTATAGTATTAGTGGTCAATCCAAGTCCAAATCCTACTTTGACTACTACTACGCCTACAGTATTGTGTCAAGGTGAAAACGTAGTAATTAATACCGAAACTGTACCTGTAGGCTCTACGTGGACATACAAATGGTTTAGAAACGGAGGACTTATTACAGGTGCAACCAATCCTACTTATACTGCCACCGTTTCGGGAGATTACACCGTAGAAATTACTACCGACAAAAATTGTGTAAAAACTACAGCAACACCTATTTCTGTTACCGTAAATCCAATTCCAGATGCTACGATAACTTCGACTTTGCCATCTCCGTTTTGTTCAGATTTGACTACTACGATTAGCACTGTTGCAGTACCTGCGGGACAAACATGGACATATATTTGGAAACGCAATGGCATAGCTATTACAGGCGAAACCAATCCGACTTTAGTAACCAATCTTTCGGGAAGTTATACTGTAGAAATTACCAATAATTTTAATTGTGTGGTAACTACAGCAACGCCTATAGTATTGGTGGTAAATCCAAGCCCTAATCCAACACTAACTACTACAACGCCTTTAACAATTTGTGCAGGGCAATCTGTTGTAATTACTACAGAAACCGTACCTGTAGGCTCTACATGGACATATAAATGGTTTAGGAATGGCACAACAATTCCATTAGCAACTAATCCAAGTTATACTGCGACTATTTCTGGAGATTACACTGTAGAAATTACTACAGACAAAAATTGTGTGAAAACTACAGCAACGCCAATTACGATATTGGTAAATCCTCTGCCTGTAGTTACTATTTCGGGAATAAATGTTGGATATTGTAGCAATGACCCTTTAGTAGATTTGACAGGAAAAGGCTCACCTGCTGGTGGAGTTTTTACCCTTTCCAAAAATGGTGGTGCATTTAATACCGTAACTGCGATTGACATTCCTACGATTAGTTTTGGAACGTATGTATTGCGGTATGATTATATAAACCCTACTACAAATTGTACAAATTTTGCAACTTTTAACTTTAACATCAATAATGTAGTTCCTGTAAATATTACTAATTTGAGTAACAAATATTGTATCAATGATGCCCCTGTAGTATTGACAGGTAGTGGCGTTGGTGGTACAGCTTCTTTTACCATCAATGGAAATGCAGCAACCGTATTTGACCCTACTCTATTAGGTGCTTTAGGCTTAACGCATACCGTTGTTTATACCTATACTTACGGAACAGGTTGTTCTGAAACAGATACAAAAATAGTAACAGTCAATCAATTACCTGTAGTAGCTATTACCAATTTGAATAGCCAATATTGTTCGAATGGCGTAGCAATTCCTTTGACTGCTACAGCAACTCCTGCTGGAGGCGTGGGAGTTTTCAAAATCAATGGCGTAGTAGCTACCCAATTTAATCCTGTAACTTTAGGAACAGGCAATCACTTAGTTAGCTATTTCTATACCGATTTGAATGGTTGCGAAAATACAACCAATAAAAACGTAGAAGTATTAGCACCTACAGCCTTAACTTTCAATGCTTTGGCAAGTAAATACTGCGAAAATGTAGCAGATATTACTCTAAGTGCAAGCCCTGTAGGAGGCAAGTTTTATGTAAATGGCGTATTAGAAACCAAATTTAGACCAACTACTTTAGGGGCAGGTGTGCATACGGTTAAATACGAATTTACACAAGCAGGTGCGGCGGCTTGTACAGATTTTATTATACAAGCAGTAACGGTAGTTTCGCCAACAAAAGTATTTTATACAAATCCAATCAAAAAAGATTACTGTGTAAGTGATGTTGATTTCTTGTTAGTGCCTTCGCCAACAGGTGCTACAGTAACCATTGACGGTGTACCTGCCCCTGCGGGTGCAGCACCAAATACCTATATTTTTAGTCCTGCTACCTTGGGTTCGAGGGCAGTACCGTACATTGTCGAAACTACATTTGTAGATGCTAATTTATGTACAGATGTTTTGACAAGTGAAGTATATGTAAATCCTTTGCCAATTGTGAGTATGAGTGGGGTAAATGCCGAATATTGTTTGAATGATAATGCTTTTACGCCAATCGTAAATCCTGCGGGAGGAGTTTTCACTATTAATGGAGTGAATACGCCAACGCCAATCAAACCAAGCACTTTAGGTGCAGGTACTTACACATTGGTATATACCTACAAAGATGCAAAGGCTTGTCAACAAATTGCAACGGCTAATTTTGTAGTAAAACCATTGCCAACCCCAAAAATTACTACAGTTTTGAAAGCTGTATATTGTAATAATGAGGCTGCTATTTTCTTGAATGCAACGCCAATCGGTGGTAAATTTACCATTAATGGAAATCCTGCAACAGGTTTGCTGAATACAGGACTCAATACGGTAAGTTTTGACCCTGCTATAGTTGGGGTAAGCCCAAATGTGGAAATTATCTATACCTATACCGCAGCAAATGGTTGTACCAATAGCGACAAAGTTACCACACAAATTATTGCACCTCCAGCTATTCCTACTTTGGCAAATGTAGTAACTTGTAAATCGGCAGGAAGTGTAAGACTTAATGCCTTTGTAACTTCGCATGATGCAAATATTAGCTATATCTGGACAGACAAAGCTACCAATACGGTCTTAGCAAATACTGCCACGTTGATTGTTACCACATCTGGCACGTATAAAGTACAAATTACAGATGCAAGGGCTTGTAATCCTGTATTTGCAGAAGCAAAAGTAGATATAAATCCTAATCCAAAAGTAGATTTAGGTGCAAATCGCAATATTTGCGGCAATAATTTGGTAGTGCTTGATGCAGACCCTAATGGACTAAACAATGGCACGTATAAATATTTGTGGAGTACAGGAGCAACAAGCAGAAGTATTGAAATAAAATCAGATACGATTCGCGGTGCAAGAAGTTATTGGGTAAAAGTTACAGACGAAAATTTTGCCTCAAAATGCTCGAGTGCAGATACGGTTTTGTTGTTTTTCAATGACTTGCCTGTAGTAGATTTAGGAAAAGATAGGGCAATTTGTAATCCAAGTGATGTTCCTTATACCTTAGTTGGTTTGGATATTAGCCATAGCAATATGGGAGTAAGCTACAAATGGACAAATCCTTTTGGAACAAATCCAGCAACTGTTTTGGCAACAACCCCAAATTATACAGTTACCGAGCCAGGGGTATATACCTTGACAGTTACAAGTAACAAAGGTTGTGCAAAATCGGATACGGTGCAAATTTTGTTTGACGCAGACCCAAGTCTGAAAATTTTGGGTGCAAATGAATATGCTGGAGTATGTCAGTTAAGAGATACTTTGTATGTGCAAGCAACAAATATTTTGAACTATAATGTTTTATGGTCAGGACCTGGAATAGTTAGTACAAGTGCCGACAAATTGTCGATAATTGTAGATAAATCGGGCAGGTATTTTGTGTCGGCTATTGACAAAACCAAAACTACTAAATGTGATGCTGTGTTGTTTGTTGATGTATTTATTGCAGATTTCCCTGCGGTAAAAATCAAACCAATTAGCTCTACTAAATTAATTTTAGCTTGTCAAGATAGCACAGTAACTTTGAATGCAGGAGATACTTCGCATAGAGCTACCTTTAAATATGAATGGAAAATTGTAGGCAAAGACCCTGTAGTAGCTACTACAGCACAATATGCAATTACACAAGCAATGGTAGGCAATTTTGACCCAATTCGTTATGCAGTAAAAGTTTCGCCGCCTTCGGGTTGTGTAAGTTATGATACCATAACAGTACAATTCCAACCAAAACCTATTGCAAAAATTGACGAAAATTATCCAAAACAAATCTGTTTTGGCGAGTCATTTACTTTGCGAGCAAGCGGGGGAACTGTTTTTAAATGGACTACAACAGACAAAGATGCAGGTAGTATTCCTTCCAATCCTACTGTAGTTTTCAAACCAAAAGCAGCAGGTACTTATACTTATACTGTCGAAGTTAGTACGCCAACAAGTACGATTTGCAAGTCTAATAAAATATCTGTTACTGTGATTGTTAATCCGCCAATGGTAGCCAAAATTCCAAATAAAGATGTAAAACTTTGTGAGGATAGTAGTATAGAATTAGACGGATTTGATGCGGTGCATCCGTTAAGTGTGCGTTATGCGTGGAAAAGTGTTGCAACAGGAGCAGTAATTGGCACAAATTCCAAACAAAAATTTGACTTTGCAAGCCTATTGCCACGTCCTTCTTACAATACCGAGCAATATGAATTTTCGGTTACAGACCTTACAACAGGTTGCGTAGCAAGAGATACCATGAAAATTACGTTTTTACGCAAAGCAAGACCAATTATTGACCGCAAAGCACCTACACAAATTTGTTTGGGAGATACCCTAAAATTAGTAGCAACGCAAGGTGGTACGTATCGTTGGAGTACAGGTAGCAAATCGGATACTACAGTTACGATTCCACGTACTACAGGTATCTATACCTATTGGGTGGCTGCAAAATTTGACCCTGCTTGTACAGAAGGAACAGATACAATTAGAGTATTGGTAAATCCATTGCCTGTAGCAGTGGCAAATGCCGATAAAAAACTGAAAATATGTGCTGGAAATAGTGTTACGATGGAGGCATCGGGAGGTATTCGTTATGAATGGCGACATGGTGCAAAAACTGCACAAACTACAGTAAGCCCAACGAAAGATACGTGGTATTTGGTAAGTGTGTTTAACGAAGGAGGTTGTAAAGCTGTGGATTCAGTATTGGTTCGGGTAACTCCTATCAAAGAATTGCCTCCAAGAATTGTACTTTGTGAAAACGAAACAACTACTTTAGATGCAACAAATCCTGCGGCAACGGCAGCCGAACCAGCTACGTATTTGTGGGACAATGGCGACCAAAGACCAATAATTCCTATTTTTAAAGCAGGAATTTATACGGTAAAGGTAACGATTGCAAATTGTAGCTATTCGCAAACAACCGAAGTTATTTATAGAAGTCGTCCAAAAATTGATTTGACAAGGGATACTTTGTTATGTTTTGCACGTGCTAATGAAATTGCAGCACCACCATATAGAACCGCAACACATACCTTGCAAGCTAAACTCACAAACAGAGAAACAGGCGAAACTTACTACTATGATTGGAGAGTGAAAGGTAGCAGTGCATCAAATTATATTGTTGGGGCTGTAGGTATTGTAGGAGCAGATAATATTGCACCACTAACTATTAATATTTCGGGGGCAGATACTTCGTATATTGTGCGAATAAGGGCAGCATCTACCAACTGCGAAACATACGACACTATTCGAGTTACCATGAATTGCGAAGGACGTATCAAAATACCAACGGCATTTACGCCAAATGATGACAAATTGAATGATACCTTTGCACCAATTACAAGTGATTTGACAGGGATATTGATTCAGGTATATCATAAATGGGGAGATATTGTGTTTGAAAAATTCATTGACCCTAAAAAGAACAAAAACAAAGAAATTTGGGACGGGGTATTTGACGAAAAAGATGGTTGGGACGGAACTTTTGGAGGTAGTCCCGTAGCCACAGATACCTACCAATATGTGATTGTATTTTGGAGTAAAGACAAAAAAGGGTTTGCAGTTCGACAATCTACCACAGGAAGTATACAAGTGATTAGAGAATTTGCGAGGTAAAAGTAACTATAAAAACTCTATCAAGTCCTACAACTTGATAGAGTTGCTTTCTCGAAAACATTTTAATTGCTAATGTGTAGCAACAGGATATTCGCCTTCAGGCAAATATCCTGTTGCTATGTTTGGTGGTTATGTAAAATTAAAATTGGGGTATCTGTAGAATATACCATTTGTTGTGTGGCACTAAGCCCGAATATTTTTTCAAAAAAATCTTTCTTGCGTGTTACCATTACCAACATATCTTGGTTATTTTTTTGTGCTATATAATATTGCAAACCTTCTTGAACAGTATCTGCAATTACTACTTTTAGGCTACAAACAATAGTATTGCCTATCCATTTCTTTATTTTCTTGAGTTGTACTTCTTCTTTGTCTTCTTCTTTGGTTTCTTCTCGCAAACGTATGGTAACAATGGCTACATTACTCTTAAAAAAATCTGCAAGGGTTTGTAAAGGTGCAAAAACCTCCGAAACATATTCTTTTTTGGTATCTATGGCTAAGGTAATTTGTTGTAGATTGCGAAATTTTGCAAATGGTGGTACGACAATAATGGGAATTTTTATCTTTTCTAATACCTTATTGGTATGACTTCCCACCCAAAAATTATCAACACTTTCTGCTTTTTCCATACCAAGCCAAGAACTTGTAAGGGTACGAGAGCCTTTCATTCCCATTACAATATAATCATAAACAGTATTTTGTACAAGTTCTTCCAAAATTTCCATAAATTCTCCCGACAAAACCAACAAATGTATTTCTATATCTCTCAACATAAGATTTTCTAAAAGACTATTTTGTAGATTTTGTATATCTAACATAGCTTTTGCTTCTTCGTTTGCTTGCTTACAAATATGTAAAATACTAAGTTTTGTTTTTGTATGACTTGCAATCCCTGCTGCGTATTGTAGTGCAGCAAATGCTGTTTCTGAAAAATCGGTAGGAACGAGGAAATGTTGCATAAAATGAGATAAATAAAAAAGTCATAAAATACTTACCAAAATTATAGGATATATTTTGTAATTCAAAAATAAAGATAAAATATGTACCTATATTACTAAAAATACTTTTATAGATAGTATAACCTTTT
>JBIKRY010000070.1:0-17182 GCA_044348925.1 Bernardetiaceae bacterium | reverse complement strand
TGCCACCAAGCAAAAGAGGTTTTGTTATTGGTACTCGAAATACGTTCTTGCACCCCCACATACACACAAGACGTGAAAGATAATTTCTTTGTAGGATTATAAATAGCATAAAAATCTGTAAAATAACGCATACGATTGTTTGGGTTATCTTTGCTACGTTCATCACCCAAAAACGTATTCCAATTTAATAATAAATTATCTGTAGGACGATATTCTATCTGTGTACCAAATGCTTTTTGGTCGTTATTATCCTGAATTACTTGCCAGCCATTCAACAAATAAAAATAGCTTGTAATTTTAGAACTTAAAGGTACAGAAAGTTTTGCTCCACTCAAATAATAAGGGGTATATTCGGCAGCCAAAGAACGGGTGTACATCAAATGGTCTTTCGAAATATATGATTCGTTGGTATAAGGTGAGCCAATAACTCCTGCTTCTAACCAAATTTGTTTTTTCTCAAAAATACGAACTCCTACCGAAGCCTCCATAAAATTTTTCATCACCCCTGGTTCTGCTGCATAATTTGCATTGACATAGGTACCAAAACCTGGGACAATTCTTGCACGAACCCGCGAAGAGGAATATTTGATGTCTAAAAACGCCAAATTTACTGTAATTTCGTTATTTCGTGTATTGTGAAAACTATAAGGACGGTTTCCATCTTGGTCGGTTGCCCCGATAAAATAACAATCATAGACATCAATATAGCCACCAATACTAAGTTTACCTACTTTTTTCACGTCTGTTGTGTCTATAGTACCTGTGTTAGTAACTTGTGCAACAGAAAGAAATGGCAAAGTCAAAAAGCCAAATAATACAATTAATTTTATAGATATTTTCATATAATAATGGGTTTAAATGCTTGTAATGAAAAAGATAGGCTAATTTGTAGCATAAAAATAGTTGAAAAGTTGTAACTTTTGGGCAAAGTGTACATCTTTTCAACTACATAAGCTAAGTTGCATAGTAATACAGAACTCCAGTTCCGTACCTGATTTACCAAATAAACCAAACATTGTAGAGCCGATTTTAATAAAAAAGTCTCTCTGTTTACCCTTTGTACGGAACAGGAGTTCCGTACTACACAAGTTTCTACGACTATGCAACTTACGTTATATAGCTATTTCTGTGAGAATATTTATTAACGGTCAAAGGTAATTCTTTCTCCTTTTTGATGTTCATGAAATACATTATTTTCATAGACCAAATGTCCTGAAACAAAAGTATGTGTAATATTTCCGCTAAATGTGTGGTTTTCGAATGGCGACCAAGCACATTGGTACAAAATATTTTCTTTACTTACTCTTGTATTCTGTTCCAAATCGAATAAGACCAAATCTGCAAAATAGCCTTCTCGTACAAAACCTCTCTCCGAAATTTGAAAACAGATTGCAGGTGCATGACACATTTTCTCGACTATTTTTTCCAAAGAAATTTTACCTTCTTTATAAAATTCTAACATCATTAACAAAGTATGTTGAATTAAAGGCACGCCAGAAGGTGCTTTCCAATAGTTTTGTTGTTTTTCCTCCCATGTGTGTGGTGCGTGGTCGGTGGCAATTACATCTATTTTATCGTCAAGCAACGCCTTAAAAATAGCTTTTTTGTGTCTTGCTTCTTTTACCGCAGGGTTACATTTGATTTGTGAGCCTAAACGGTAATAGTCCTCGCTATCAAAATATAGGTGGTGGACACATACTTCTGAGGTAATTTTTTTGTCTTTTAATGGAATTGTGTTACTAAATAAATTAGTTTCTTCTTCGGTTGTTATATGTAATATATGTAACCTTGTGCCATATTTTTGTGCCAAATCTCGTGCAAAACTCGAAGATTTTAGGCACGCAGCCTCATTACGTATGCTATGATGAAGATATTGTGGCACATTGTCCCTGTATAGATTCCGATATAGTTCAGAATTTTGGCGAATGATAGATTCGTCTTCGCAATGTGTGGCAATTAACAAAGAACTTTTGCTAAAGATATTTTCCAAAGTTTTTTCATTATCGACCAACATATTTCCTGTCGAAGAACCCATAAAAATTTTTAATCCACAAACATTTTTGCCATCTGTTTTTAGGGCTTCCTCCAGATTATCATTCGAAACTCCCATAAAAAACGAATAATTTGCTAAGGAATTTTTGGCTGCAATAGCATATTTATCCGCTAATAATGCTTGAGTGAGTGCATTGGGTACGGTGTTTGGCATTTCCATAAAGGTAGTAACGCCACCTGCCACTGCTGCTTTTGCTTCGCTATAAATGGTAGCTTTGTGGGTAAGCCCTGGTTCTCTAAAATGCACTTGGTCGTCAATTATCCCTGCCATAAGATATTTCCCTTTGGCATCAATAATTTTATCTACGTTTTCGGCAGAAATATTTTTAGCTATTTTTTCGATTCTTTGCCCGTTAATTAACAAGTCTGTTTCGTGAATACTGCCTTCGTTAATAAGTTTGGCGTTGGTGATGAGTGTTTTCATATTTTTTAATACATAACGTAAATTGTGTAGAATGTACTGTAGCCTTTGGCGAGGGTTGCCTCCAACTGCAAGGTAATTACAAAATTGCGATAAATTTAGTAAATGAATTTCATTTCAAACTTGATTACAAGCCTATAAAAATAATACTATCTTTGTTATGAAATCAGTAGTTCAAATTTTTTGCGAAAGTTTTGCATGGCTTTTAAATCTTTTGCAAAATTTTATTGTTTAAATACATCTAACATTTCTATATCAAATACAAGAATAGCATTTGGATACAAGATGGGATTATTGGCGGTGCTACTGCCATACAACAATCTCGATGGGAAATAAAAAAGACCTCTTTCACCTTTTGCTAATAAAGCTGCTGCATCTTGAAAAGCCACTAAAGGAGGCGAAGTTTTAGGGTCACTTTTTTCTCGCAAATACCTGAAATTGAAGGGTTTATAAACGGCATAATTGAGGTTACTATCAAAAACTTTTCCATACAAAACATTTCCTGTATAATTTACAGAAAGACTATCTCCTAAAGTTGCTTTGCTTGCAGTAGTGGTTTTGGAAAAAGTATAATAAAAGCCTGTACTGTGTTTTTGAAAGTTTTGGATATTATTTTCACGAAAATACTGAATAATAATAGCATCTTGCCTTGCAATAAGTTCATCATTATTAACACTTGTAGCATCTTTGCTACAAGATAACAAGCCTACTAAAGCAAGTAGAGTAAATAGATATGAAAGTTTCATCTTAATTTTTCTTGCAAACTTAGTAAAATTAAGCAAAGTAGGCAAAAGTTTAACATTATTTTGGAATATATTTTATGTGCTGTGGCGTGGAATATATCTACCCACAGCACATAAAATAACAGAATCTATTTAGACATTAAAACGGAAGTGCATAATATCACCATCACCGACCACATAATCTTTTCCTTCTACCGACATTTTGCCCGCCTCTTTACAAGCTCCTTCGGTTTTATATTTTTGAAAATCTGCCATTTTGATTACTTCGGCACGTATAAAACCTCGTTCAAAATCTGAGTGAATTACGCCTGCAGCTTGCGGTGCTTTCCAACCTTTGCGAATAGTCCAAGCACGTACTTCTTTTTCGCCTGCCGTAAAATATGTAATCAAATCTAAAATATGATAAGATGCTCTAATCAATTTATTTAAGCCTGATTCTTTCAAGCCGTATTCTCCCAAAAACATTTCTTTTTCTTCTTGAGAATCCATTACAGCTATTTCAGATTCAATGGCAGCCGAAACCATAATGATTTCTGCTTTTTCGTCTTTTACTTTTGCTCGCAAAGCCTCTACATATTCATTACCAACAATAATAGATTTTTCATCTACATTGGCTACATAAATTACAGGTTTTATTGTCAGCAAAGACAAATCGGCTACAGCGTCTAAATCATCTTCGCTTACTTCCAAACTGCGTGCATTTTGACCAGATTCCAAATGTGTTTTAAATTTCTCTAAAGACGCATTTTCTTTTTTTGCTTTTGCGTCCCCTGTTTTGGCTGCTCTTGCTACTTTGAGTAGTTTTTTCTCTACAGATTCTAAATCTTTGAGTTGTAATTCGGTATCAATAATTTCTTTATCTGCAACAGGGTCTACTTTGCCTGCTACGTGAATGATGTTATCGTCATGAAAACAACGAACAACGTGCAAAATGGCATCTGTTTCGCGAATATCTCCCAAAAATTTATTGCCAAGCCCTTCGTTATTGCTTGCTCCTTTTACAAGTCCTGCAATATCTACAATTTCGACTACCGTAGGCAATACTCTTTGTGGATTTACTAAACTTGCTAATATATCGAGCCTTTCATCAGGCACATTTACAACACCTACATTAGGGTCTATGGTACAGAACGGATAATTGGCAGCTTCTGCCTTTGCACTTGATAATGCGTTGAACAAGGTAGATTTTCCAACATTTGGCAAACCTACAATTCCACATTTTAAACCCATAATAAACAGAAAGATAAATCGTTTGAAAACATATTTGATTTTGCAAAGCTACAAAATTTTATAGACTTTCCAAACTTTTGAGATTTGTGTGAGAATTTGTTAAGGAATGCTAAAAACGGTTATAACTAAAAGTTTTTTAAGAATTGTTATGCTAAAAATTAATTGGTTTTATTCAAAGATGACATATTTAGGTTCTGTTTTTTATAAAATTATTTTAGTTTTAATAGAGTTATAACCGTTTTTAGCATCATTAAATCTTAATCTAATTTGCAATATTTCCTTTTTGTAACATAATTTTGCGGGTTTCTTGACTACCATCAGCAAAGCTAACAGTCAAAAAGTAAATGCCATCTGCAAGATTGCTAAGGTTTATCGCAGTGCTATTGTCTTTGTCGAAAAATTTTATAATAAAATTATTTTTATTTAAAAAATAGAAAAACTAATAAAAATAGGCTTTGAATTTACCTTTGATGTGCTAATGGAGTGGTTTCAATTCCATTGCGGGTTTGACACAAACCACAGCAGGAAATCAATCTATTTTGAAGTAAATTATATCTTTCATTTCAAGTAAGACTTTCCTTATTTTTTTTGGTATTAACTTCTCTGGCACAGCATAAACGTAATAACCAACTAAGTTATCTTGTTCAAAGAATGATAATTGCATCCGAACCTTACCTTTGTTATTTATTTCTTTTGCCATACTAAGTTCTGCCCTAATATTTCCACTAAATATGGTATCAACACTTAAATTTCCATTATGGGAGTAAAACCAAGAATTAATATCATCACTATTTAAAATTAACTCAGGTTCTATGATTGGTTCTCCAATATAGTAAATGAACTCTACATAGTTTTTTCCTTCTATTATAGTATCATTAGTATATACTGGAATAATACAATCAACTCCCCAATCCTTTCCCATATTTAAACTATCAGCACCCAATTTTTGTTTAACTTGTGCATATGTATAGTAGTTTTTGTCACGAAACCTAAGGGTAAGTTTTAAGTCTGAAAGCAATATAGGGTAATCTACTCCTTGTATTTTAAGTTCAACAAGGAGTTTTCTTTTGATAGTATTTTGTGCTGTTGTTATATGAACAACAATAAAAATAAATATCAAGGATATGATTATTTTGTTTCTCATTTGACTAATTTGTTTTTTTATCTCAAGGAACTTTTGTATGTGGAACATATGTAATATTAATAGGATTATAAAGCCTTATTGTTAATGTAAGAGTAGCATTAATTTTTGTTTTTTTTCTGCCGTTGGCTGTGTCTCCACGCCAACTCCACCAGCACATCAAACTTGCCCAAAGAAACTACTTTTTTTAGTTTTAGCACACAAAAATACGAAATAAACTAATAAAAATAGGCTTTGAATTTACCTTTGATGTGCTGGTGGAACTACAAAAAAAGCTACTAAGCTAAAAATTTTTGAAAACTGAAAACTGAAAACTGAAAAAACAAATTTTTTCATGGTTATTTATAATTTATAGTGTTAAATAAATGTTAAAAAACTAATTAAAAAGTCATATCAAAACGACCTTGTGTTACTTTAAGTGTGTCTATACAGTCTTTGGATTTTAACATAAATTCAAAAGTTCCTGCTGCTATTCTGCTTCGGAGGTCAAATTTTGTAATAGTCGTTTTCCCTTTGAAATATGATAAATTACCCATAGAGATGCAGAAGTTTGATTTATTAGTATCTAAGAAATCTATAACTAAATCTCCTAATTGTAATATGTCATCATTTCTGAAAATATATTCCTGCCCTTGTACAGGTGTACCAATAATCCCTATTGAAAGATGCTGATAATCTTTATTTATTTTATTGTCTGGATATTTTGTAGCACGAATAGAAAATGTACCATTTTGATATGAACTATACCCTGCTTTTGTAGCTTGTGTATTGTAAATATCTGTTCCTCCAAAGTATGGTATCCAAACTTTACCGTTTATTAGGCAGCCAAAGGTATTTTTTCCTTCTTGTGTTTCGGGTGGTAGTTGTGGTTCGGTGTCTCCAAAAAGAGAACAGGAATTAAGAGAGTAGGCAAGTAGTAAGCCTACAAGAATTTTTGTATTTTTCATTGTTGAAAAATTTAAAGAGTGAATAAATGGTACTTGTGTTATAAAAACGTGCAAAACTACTAAAATAAGACTATTAAACAACATAGCGTATGTTAAGATTATATAAACAATATTTGTATGCTTGTTTTGCAGTTGTACCCTATACGTAAGAAAAGGGGAATACGCTACAGAGAGGGGAAAATATTTTTTCTGCCGTTGGCTGTGTCTCCACGCCAACTCCACCAGCACGTCAAACTTGTCTAAAGAAACGACTTTTTTAGGTTTATCACACAAAAATACGCAATAAACTAATAAAAATAGGCTTTGAATTTACCTTTGACGTGCTGGTGGAGTGGTTTCAATTCCATTGCGGGTTTGACACAAATAATGGCGGGAAATATCTGGTTCATTTGGTAAATTATGTACGGAACTGGAGTTCCGTACTACTACTCTATTTTTTTACTACGCCTCCTTTGTTGGTTTTAAAAACTAAAATATCGGTATTTTTTGTTTCGGCATCTTCTTGATAGCCTGCCACTACTATTCCCCCATCTTTGGTAACTTTGAGGTCATATCCGCGTTGATTGCCTAATCCTCCTATATTTCTTTGCCATATATCATCACCTTTTGCAGTTATTTTGACTAAGAGTATATCACTACCATCTTTGCTGGTATTTGCCATATTGGTGGTGCTGGTTGCTACATATACTTCGGTATATCCTACCCCAATAATACTACCATCTGCCAACTCTACCAAACTCAAAATTTCATCAGAACTGCCACCACCAAAGGTATTTTCCCAAACAGTTTCTCCGTTTTTGTCTATTTTTACGACCCAAGCATCAAAACTTCCTACTTTTGCATAAGACGAGGAATTACCTGCTATCACAAAACCACCATCTTTAGTTGGTTCTATTGCATTTGCAATGTCGTTGTCGTTGCCTCCGTATGTTTTTGTCCATACTTTATTGCCATCTTTGTCTATTTTGATAACGGCTGCGTCCCATCTTTTTTTCTCCACCTCCATTCGCCCTGCAATCATATATCCATCTTGTACGGCTACTATTTCACCTGCCTCATCATTGCCAATTTCTTTATATTCTTTTTTCCAAATTTCCTTTCCTTCTGGCGATATTTTCATTAATATTACATCACTAATATTACCTGGGTTAATGGGAATGGTGTTGCCTGCCACCATAAAATTTCCATCAGCATCTTCCACTACCGATACTGCTTCGTCTATTGCCTCGTTGGTAACATATACTTTGTCCCATTGTTTTTTGCCATCTTTATCTACTTTCAATATCCAAACATCTTTCATACCCGAGCCACCACCGTATGAATCTGTATAACCAACGGTCAAAATACCACCATCTTTACATTCTATCACTTGCCAAGGCTCTTCGGTTTCGTCTGCCCCATAATGATTATTCCAAATTACATTGCCTGTTGCATCAAATTTGATAATATTCATATTCATATCATCACCTGCATTATGTGAATTTGACCTACCTGCCACCACAATACCGCCGTCATGCAATACTACTGTAGAATTTGCCCCATCATAGTTTTTACCTTCCAACACTTTGTAAAAAGTATTCGTAGTTGCATTGGTATAAGTGGCAAGTTGCAATGCTTTGATTTCCTCGTGTTCGGGTTGCAACATCGAGGCAGAATCTAACAAAGACAGAGCCTCATCATTTTTGCCATTTTTAAGCATTTTTTGGGCTTCTTTCAAAAATTTTTCGGCAGGAGAAAGCAATTTTTTGTTACAGTCTTCTATACGTTGGCTAATAGCTTTTTCGGCTGGTTTGTTGAGCAACGCAATATCATAACTTCTCCGAGCAGCACGAAAATCCTTCTTCTCAAAATAACGGTCGCCATCTTCTTTAAATTTTTTAAATTTGTTCTCATCAACTTTTGAAACCTGTGCATAGGCAAAACTTGTAGAACCAAGCAATAACATAGTAAAAAATGTATGTAAATTCATAAATGGAATAATTAGTTTGCAAAGAAAGAAAATATACAACAATAATGCCTAAAAAGTTTGTGTTTTTGGGAGTTATTCAGTAAAATAGGTTGCATAGCAATCGTATATTTACCTTCAGGCAGATGTACTTTTATTTCAAAATATCTATGCTTACTGTGCCACCACTTGTAATGGTAAATTTTTTGACAATCGTATATACACTACCTTTTGCTTCTTTGGCACGAATAACAATTTTATAATTACCTGGTTGCAAAGCAACTGCCATACTTTTGAGTGTGCCAACTTCTACATTATCTACCCAAGCAGGCTGATTATTGTCGATTTGGTAAATGCTATAATAACCTTCTATCAAACTATTTAAGTTTAATAAGCCTGGTGAATCTATAAAAATATCAGTAGTTAAACCTTGTTTTATTTCTACTTTTTCAAAAATTCGTGGCACTGTCAATATTTCTACATCATATTTTCCCACTAAATAATCCTCCACATAATTCATTTTTTGGGCATAAAGAGTTTGCATATCTCCACTTTTGCGGACAATAGCCTTAATATTTCCGTATTCTGAGGAGGCTTTTAACGAAAATTTTAGACTTCCTTGTGGCGTTTTTACTTTAATGGTATTATGACGACCTCCTTCAATTTGTGCATTTTCCAATTTTACTGCGGGTAAGGTATTTACAATAATGTCATAATCTATAGCTGCATCTATTTGCAAAGTGTCTGTTTTGCCTTTCGCATCTCGGTAATGCACCAAATCATAAATAGCCTCGCCTGTAACCCGATTAACAAACGTCATATTGACATTGGTTTCTTTATTTTGGTTATTGATGTCTTGTAATTCAATGGTAATAGTCGTTTTTCCCAAAACCTGCCTTACTACAGTGCCTAATAAATTTTTAAAATCTAAACTTGTACGGGCATCATACGCCTTACCCATGCAACTAAAAGCCTGTGTAAAATCTTTTCCAACCCCCAAACCAATGATGTAAGGTTTTAGCAAAATTCCCTTTTTTTGCAAACCTAAAGAAATAGCACAAGGGTCTCCTTTGCAAGATTCCAAACCGTCTGTAATCATAATAATCAAATTGCGATAACTTTTGTCTTCTGGAAAATCTTTGGTAGCTTGTTCTAAAGAATAGGCAATCGGCGTAACTCCTTTTGGGTCAAGGGACATTAGTTTTGCCTTCATTTCGGCATTATTGCGTGCCTTGAAAGGAATTTCGAGTTTAGAATCTTGGCAATTTTGTGCTTTTGGTGGAAATTGATGCCCATACACCCGCAAAGCCAATTCTACATTTGGGTTTACTTTCAAGGAGTCAAACAATTCGCCAAGTCTTTGTTTAGCAGTTTCCATACGTGGTTTTCCGTCCCATTCGGCTCGCATACTTCCCGAAGCATCAAGGACAAATAAAATTCGAGTTTTATCAGGCATCAGTCTTTGGGCTTTTTGTGCCAAAACAAAATGACTATTGCATACAATAAAAACAAATAACAACCAAAAAGCAATGTAAGAAAAAGCAAGTATTTTTTGCATATCAGTAAGAGAAATTTTGAAAACCAATGATAAATAAACACTAAAAATGGAGAAGAATTTGTTTATATAAAATTTTTGTTGAAACCTTTTTGTAATAGAGTTTATGAATAATTGCTGTAGCATAGACTTTAGTCCAATGCTATTAAGCTAAGAAAAATATTTAAACTGCCTTTTTAGCCCTGTAAGGGCGACATATTTATAGCAAAAACAGTCCCAACTCCTCCAAGTGCCGTAGGCACGAAATAGGTTTCGTGCCTACGGCACTTGGAGGAGAAAAACTAACTCATACTATAAATATTTCGTGCCTATGGCACTAAAAAACGTAATCCTTAGCTTAATAGCATTGGACTTTAGTCTGTGCAAGTTATTGATTTTCAACTACTTAAAAACAGACTAAAGTCTATTCAGCAATTCCCACTTTGGCACTTTATTCCAATTTTACCCTATAGGCATTTGCCAACTCTTGGTAGAGTTGTGCGAAATTTTCACAGGATTTGAAGAAAAAATATAGTTCTGCTATAAAATAAGGGCTTTTTTAGGGATAAAACTTTTGGACATAAAATATTAACTTGCTTTAAATCATAGAAATATCAAAAATTGACCATTGAATTGCCAAAGTGGGAATTGCTGAAGTCTATTATACAAATTATTCATAAACTCTAATCAAAACAAGTTCCAAAAAATGTCAGTTGCATAATTTATCATAAAACCTACATATAGCCAACACCCAAACATAGCAGATAAAAGATGGTTTTACAAATTTTTGAAATCTTTGTTTCCAAATTTACTAAATACCAACCTAAAATGGTACAGAAAAGAATTATTTTCTATTTATTTGCAATATTGTTGCATAAATAGTTTATTTTTGCAAACAATATATTCAAAAAAGTATGAGAACTATATTTTTTAGCTTTGTTTCTTTTTTTCTACTGCTACAGGTTTGCGTACTTGCCAAGAATTTAAGCCCAAATATAGCAAAAATTACCACCAAAAAGATTACACAAACATCTGTTTGTAATTATGAAATTTCGGGAAAAGTAGTTACAAAAGCCAAACAAGAACATTTGATAAGTGCTACATTGTGGATTCCAGAACTGAAAAAAGGCGTACAAACAGATGAAAACGGAAACTTTGTTTTGCGTGGACTTTGCGAAGGAGTTTATACCCTTACTTGCACATTTATAGGTTGTAATAGCCATACACAAAAGATAACTATCTTACAATCAAATACTTACAAACAAGAAAATTTATTAATAGTTTTAGAACCTGCCGAAAATCACCTCGAAATAGTGGAAGTAAAAGAGAAAAAAACGTCTAATGCTGAAAACGAAATTCAAGCTACAAGTATTTTGTCTGATGCAGATTTAGATGCTACACGAGGCTTATCTTTAGGCGAATCTTTGAAAAAAATAGTCGGAGTGAGTTCTCTAAATACAGGCAGTAGCATTGCCAAACCTATGATTCAAGGAATGCACAGCAACCGAGTGTTGATGATGAACAACGGAGTTCGCCAAGAAGGGCAGCAATGGGGTGCAGAACATGCCCCCGAAATAGACCCTTTTGTGGCTTCGCAATTATCGGTTATCAAAGGTGCTGCTGCGGTGCGTTATGGGGCAGATGCCATGGGTGGCGTGGTATTGGTGGAGCCAAAAGCCTTGCAAAAAAACAAAAAATTTGCAGGAGAACTTAATTTGGTGGCAGCAACAAATGGACGACAAGGCGTAAGTTCAGGAATTTTGGAGGGCAAAATCAAAGAAAACTTGTATTGGCGTGTGCAAGGAACTCTGAAAAAATCAGGGACAATTTCCACCCCAACTTATTACCTAAAAAATACGGGATTCGAAGAAACAAATTTTTCTTATGCACTTGGCTATTTGAAACAAAAATCGGGTGTCGAACTATTTTATAGTCAATTTAATACCAATTTGGGCATTTTTTCGGGTGCACACTTCGGAAATTTAACCGATTTGCGTGCCATCATTGCCAAAGGAGAACCTGACGAAATAAACAAAGGAGATTTTTCCTACGACATCCATAGACCTTTTCAACGCATAGAACACGAACTTTTTAAGCTAAAAAGCTATTACCAAGCCGAAAAATTAGGCAAATTTTCTTTGACTTTTGCAAGACAATTTAACTACCGAGCAGAATTTGATTCGCATGGTTTAATTGGAAATGCAAAAAATGATAACCCACAAATGGCATTGAAAATTACCACCTATACCACAGAATTATTGTTGGAACATAAGCCCAAAAAGAATTTTTATGGTACTTTTGGAATTTTTGGAATGAATCAATCGAATACCTATAGTGGCAATTTTTTTATTCCTTTTTTTAGAAATTATCAAGCTGCAATTTTTGCGATTGAACATTGGGAAAGTGGAAAATGGCTTTTGGAAACAGGTTTGCGTTATGATTTTAGGCATTTGGAAATAGATTTGACAGAAAATAGGCAAATTCCAGAGTTTCCAAGCTATAATTTTAGCAATATTTCGGCTTCTTTTGGTACAAAATATACTTTGAATAATCATTTTTTTGTGGGAATTAATGCAGCAATGGCATTCAGAACTCCCTCTGTAAACGAATTGTTTAGCAATGGCGTACATCATGGCTCGGCTTCGGTAGAAATTGGAGATAGAAATTTGCAAACAGAAAATGCCTACAATTTTTCGGCAAATGTCCATTATGAAACCGAAAAACTTAATATCCAAGCAAATATTTACCATAATTTTATTGACAATTACATATACCTAAATCCCGAAAAACCCGAAACTTTAACAATTAGAGGTGCTTTTCCTACGTTTAAATACAAACAAGCTAATGTAATTATTAAAGGAATTGATTTTAGTGGTAGTTATCAATTTACAAAAAACTTGCAATACCAAGGCAAAGTAGCTTTATTACGTGCTTATAATTATTCGATAGATAATTATTTGGTTTTGATGCCACCCGACCGTTATGAAAATACTTTTCGTTATGAATTTGATTTTGCAAAAGCTAAATACTTAAAAAATAGTTATGTAGCAATAAATACGGTGAGTGTTTTGGGGCAATATCGAGTGCCAGAAAACGTAGATTATACAAATTCGCCAGCAGGTTATCATTTAGTTAATGTTGAAATGGGAACTAAAATTAGTAGCAAAAAATATAATTTTCAAATTGGTATTACAGCAAATAATCTTTTGAATACAAGTTATAGAGATTATTTAAACCGTTTTCGATATTTTGCAGACGAAATGGGCAGAAATATCAGCCTAAAAATCAAAATAAATTTTGGGGCTTAGTTTTTACAATAGAAAAAAGTACATTTGTCTTTTTAGTATATTTTGTTTCAAAAAATTATGCAAAAATATTCTTTCCAGCCCATTATCAATATTGCACAAATTTGTGTAGCCCACAATATTACCACCGCAGTTTTGTCGGCAGGTTCTCGCAATGCACCTTTGACGATTGCCTTTGTGCGAAATCCCAAGATAAAAACTTATACTATTTCAGACGAAAGGGCAGCAGCTTTTATTGCCATGGGCATGGCACAAAGCCAAGACCAACCTGTGATTTTGTGTTGTACTTCGGGGTCTGCGGGCTTAAATTATGCTCCTGCGGTGGCAGAAGCCTATTTTCAACAAATTCCACTTATCGTAATTACCGCCGACAGACCTCCCGAATGGATAGACCAATTAGACGGACAAACTATCCGCCAACGTGATTTATTTGGCAAGCACGTAAAGGCAAGCTATGAATTGCCTGTAGATTATTCGCACCCAGACGCAAAATGGCACATAGAAAGAATTATTAACGAAGCTATTTTGACTGCTACCGAATTTCCGCCTGCACCTGTGCATATCAACGCACCATTTAGAGAACCATTTTATCCGAAGAAAGATGAAGTTATTGAGTATGAGGCAGAGGTGAGAAAAATTGAGAAACTGCCTCTCCAATGTGGTGCATCAAGCCAATTTTTAAAACCCTTTGAGGAAGTTTTTGCAAAAAGTGAAAAAGTTTTAGTGGTTGGGGGGCAAGAAAACTACCTTTATACTTTTGTAACTGAAAGTTTAAGTAGATTACAAATCCCCATAATTAACGAATGTATAAATAATCTACATTACTGCGAAAATGCTATCAAACATCACGATATTTTCTTAGCAAAACCTGAAATACAAGAACAATTAGGAAAAGTAGATTTGTTAATTACTTTTGGAAAATCTATTTTATCTAAACCTTTGAAAAATTATTTACGAAAATATAAGCCTAAGCAACATTGGCACATACAACCAAAAGGTCAAGGACAAATTGCTGATACTTTTCAAAGTTTGACTACAATTATTCCTTTAATACCTTTTCAATTATTTTCTATTTTAAGTCATACAAGTTCAAAACCATTGTCTAATCAACCTCCAAGAGAAAATTATTTGAGTTTGTGGACAAATTTTGATAATGAAGTAATAAGTAAATTCAAAACTTACTTTAAAGATTACGATACAAATAGATTTTCTGAACTATTAGCTTTTTGCCAAATTTTAGATACTTTGCCCCAAAATGTGGCTTTGCATTTGTCAAATTCTATGCCTGTGCGTTATGCGAATGTGTTGGGAATTTATCCAAAAGAAAATCAAGAAATTGAAGTTTTTTGCAATCGTGGCACAAGTGGTATTGATGGTTGCACAAGTACCGCAGTTGGTCATGCCATCGCAAATCCAGAAAGAATGCATGTGTTAATAACGGGAGATGTGGCATTTTTCTATGACCGTAATGCTTTGTGGCACAACTACTTACCAAACAATTTAAGAATTATTTTGTTGAATAATCATGGTGGTGGAATTTTTAAAATGATAGATGCAGGCACTTTGCCCGAAGTTGATGAATACTTTGTTACCCAACAAAAACTAAATGCCGAAAATACTGCAAAAGATTTTGGTTTGGATTATTATTTTTGCAATAATTATGCAGATTTACAACAAATTTTAGCTACATTTTTTGATACTTCCACACAAGTTAAGTTATTGGAAATAGAAACAGATTTGCAAGTAAATCATGCAGTTTGGCAAGAGTTTAAGAAATTATAAAACACAATATTGCTTGTAAAATGAAAACAGAACTTTCTTTGTATGAAAAACTTTGTTGGCTAAATATTGATGCCAAAAATAACAAGAAAATTTATGCAAAATATGAAGCCAATTATCTGTATGCTTTGGCAGGTTTGGTAATAATGGAATTATTGCTTAATCAACATATTGCATGGAAAAATAAAGATGATTTGGTAGGAATTACCGAAAATGCCCCAAAAGATGCTTTATTGTTAGAGATTTGGGAGTTGTGTGTAATTCCTAATAAAATAAGTTGGTTTTGGTTTGTTGGCAAAAAACAGACTACTGCAAAAAACTTGCAAGATTGGCTTCAAGTAATTACAGGGAAAATTCCTAATTTTGTAAAAAAAGTAGAGCAAAAATTAGTGGCTAAAAAGTTTATGACAGTTAGAGAAACTACTACTTTAGGTATCATTCCTAAAGAAACCATAGAACTTAAAACTGTAGAAAAACAAGAAAAGTACAAAAAAACACTGATAGATACTGTTTTATTGGAAAATAAAGCAAATATCAAGGATTGTATGTTGCTAAAAATTATCAAAGCCTGCAAAATTCACAAAATAATTAGTCCACAGACAGACACCAAAAATCTTGCAATTTTCTACGAACAACTAACAGATTGGACACAAGCAAAAATAGAAAATGAAGAGATTATTCGTTTTTTGGAAGGTTTAGAGATAGAAAAAGATTTGGAAGATATGTTAGAGGCATTAGACTATCTTTCAGATGCTATTGATGGTATTGCAGATGCTATTGGTGATGCAGGTGGAGATGGCGGTAGTGACGGTGGAGATGGTGGCGGTGATGGCGGTGGAGATTAGAATAGCAATGTATATCATTTGTTAGGAATTAAAGAAAACCGTTTGTAATCTTTTTGATTTTTCTAAGGTAGGTAGTGCCAAATATGGCACTACCTATGTTTATTTATTGAGGATTTCTCAAATCCCAATCTACTTCAGATTGTAATCTTGGCATTTTATCATATACTTTATGATTGGTTGCATCATTTGGCAATTTATCCAAACGGTTGTAACGTCTCATATCAAACCAACGATGTCCTTCAAAAAACAAAGAATAACGTCTTTGATTCAATACTTCATCAATTAACAAATCTTTGTTAGCTACAATAGTTGGTTTTGCAGTCGCTAATGCTTGTAGTCCAGAAGATGTTCTTACCAAGTCTAATGCTTTTACGGCATCTGCTAATTTATTTGTTTGAATCATAGCTTCTGCATACATTAATACAAGTTCTTCATTTCTAATAATGGAAAAATTGCTTGTATTGCTTGCATACATCGATACTTCATAAGGAAAAGACATCGTATTGATAGTAGGTACTTGTCTTGGGCTTGAACGTAATCTTGTTTTTGTTGTTACTCTCGTATCACCAGCCTCTGCTTCTGTAACAAACAAAGTTTGCACAATTTGTGGTGTTCCGTTATCATTTGCTACTCTAAACAAAGGATTAACAATATCACCTGCTGCCAAAGAATAGGTAAATACAGGTCCTACTGTAAGTCCACCATTTAGGTTTAGGAAAGATTCGCTAAGTGCTGTTGCCATACCATTCCAATCTTTTTGATACATTGCAACTCTTGCTGCTATTGCTCTGTTAAATTTACGGAAGTCGGCAGGAGTTGTAAACCCTGCATAACCACTTGTAACAGAAAATGCAAAAGTTCCACCTGCTGCTGCTAATTGTGTTCCACCTGCATCAATCGTTTTTCTAATATCTGCTAAAGCTTCGTCATAAGATACAAATTTGCCAGGTTTTAACATATCTCCAGGTGCAGATAAATCCGAGAAAGTAATTCGAATACCATTCGAGCCTTGCAAATTTAATTGATTAAGCATTACATACGCCTTTACAGTATTTGCAAAACCACGTACACCTTGTTTTTCTGCTTCTGTTAATGCAACTGCTGTTTCGGCAGATTTCATAAAAATTTCGGCACGGCGACGAGTTTGTGCATAGCTTGTATAAGGTGCATTGAAAATACCAGCAGGGTCTATATCCCTTGTACCCAAAATCTCGGTCTGCCAACGATTATCTGTAGAAGC
>JBIKRY010000334.1:0-4909 GCA_044348925.1 Bernardetiaceae bacterium | reverse complement strand
TTACATTTAGGGTTACTGAAGGAGCAAATATTGCCGAAATTGTCGCAGGAAATATTGTACGTTTGAAACCAGCAGTAGGACGAGTTACCATAACCGCAAGTCAAGCAGGAAATGGCGTTACCAATCCCGCAACTTCTGTTACTCGTAGCTTTAATGTTACTAAAGCAGACCAAACAATTAATAGCATTGCAACTTTGTCTAATTTGGTTTACATAAATCCTTTGACAAGAAACTTGTTTGCAAGTGCAACTTCTGGTTTGCCTGTAGCAATGTCTGTAGTTTCGGGAAATGCAACACTTGCAAGCACTACTACGAGCAATGTTTTGACAATTACTTCAGCAGGAAATGTCATAATTCGTTATGCACAAGCAGGAAATGATTTGTGGAATGTAGCAACAAGTGTAGAAAGAACTTTTGCAGTTGCAAAAGCAAATCAAGAGATTATCTTGACTTCAGCACCAAGTTCTATTATCATTGGCACACCACAAACTGTGGTAGCTTCGGCAACTTCGGGCTTGCCTGTTACACTTCGTGTGGTTTCGGGTACAGCAACGATAAATGGTTTGGTAGTAACCCCAACCGATGGAAACTTGATAGAAGTAGAAATTAACCAAGCAGGAGATGGCAATTATAATGCAGCAATGCCTGTTCGTTTTACCATTTCGGTTATTCCTACTTTAACTTTGACAAGTGTTTCGGGAGTTAAGTTCTGTGCAGGTGCAGTAATTACCGCTAATTTTGTAATTACAGGTGCATTTTCACCTAATAACCGTATCAATGTCTATTTGTCTGATGCAAATGGCGTATTTACCAATGACAGAGGCTTGATTGGTTCTTCAGATACGAGAGTTTCGGGAAGTATCACAGGTACAATTCCAATGAATACTCCTTCGGGCAAAGGTTACAAAGTACGTGTGGAAGGTATTTTCCCAACGGTTTGGAGTGCAGCAAGTACACAAACTATCGAAATCAATGCAAGTCCAGATATGCCAGTCATTACGCAAGATGGTGCAGCATTGGTTTCAAGTGTTGCAAGTGGCAATCAATGGTTTGCAAATGGCGTAGCAATTTCAGGTGCAACAGCACAAAGATACACACCAACTAAAGCACAGATAGATGCAAATTCTTTCTATACAGTTGTGGTTACAAATGCTACAGGTTGTACTTCGGTATCGTCTATTTCGCAATACAATGCACCATTGATTACAGGCATCGACAATCCAAGTTTGAGTGCAAAATTATCTATTTACCCAAATCCAACCAATGACAAAGTAAGTATTCGTTTGGGCTTAGAGAAAGTAGGTAAAGTAAACTTAAAATTGACCGATGCAGCAGGCAGAGTAGTTTTTGCCGAAACTGTAGAAAGTAACAGCACCGATTTCAGCCACGAACTTAATTTGTCGGACTATGCAAGTGGTACGTACATTTTGTTGTTAAACGTGGACGGAAAAACCGCAGTGAAAAAAGTAGTGAAACAGTAATTTCATTAGTGAAAATAATACATTGGCAGGTTTTAAAAAACTTGCCAATCGTATTTTTGATTGCAATGATTTCTATTTCAATGCAATAAAATAAAAAAACCGTAAACAAGTATCTTTTTAGATAAGTTTACGGTTTCTTTATATACTATTGATTACTCTGTAATAAGTTTTGTAGTAGGTTATACTTAACCAATTCTTGCAATTAAATCAGCAGCACGAGCAGAATAACCAGCTTCGTTATCATACCAACCAAATACTTTTACAAAAGTACCACTTGCAGCAGTCATATCCGCATCAAAAATACAAGAATAGGTACTTCCAACAATATCCGCAGACACAATAGGGTCTGTGCAATATTCCAAAATACCTTTCATAGCACCTTCTGAAGCAGCTTTCATTACCGCATTAATTTCTTCTTTAGTAGCAGGTTTTTTCAAAATTGCAGCCAAATCTGTCAAAGAACCTGTTGGTGTTGGGACACGAATCGCAGTTCCATCTAATTTTCCTGCCAAATGTGGCAATACCAAACCTACAGCTTTAGCAGCACCTGTAGTAGTTGGAATCATAGACAAAGCCGCAGCTCTTGCTCTACGCAAATCCTCGTGAGGTGCATCTTGTAGGCGTTGGTCTTGTGTATAGGCGTGAATAGTTGTCATAAAACCTTTTTCGATACCAAAAGCATCATCAAGAGCTTTAGCCATTGGAGCTAAACAGTTGGTTGTGCAAGAAGCATTAGACACAATAGTTTCAGCACCTGTCAAAGTATTTTCGTTTACGCCAAGCACTACTGTAGGCACTTTTCCTTTTGCAGGAGCAGAAATAACTACTTTTTTTGCACCAGCAGTAAGATGTTGTCCAGCACCAATATCATCTACAAAACGACCTGTAGACTCTAAAACTACATCAATTTTTGAAGCAGCCCAAGGCAACATTTTAGGGTCTTTCTCTGCATGAATAGCAATTTTTTGACCATTCACAAGTAAAGTTGTACCTTCCACGCCTACTGTGCCGTCAAATTTGCCATGTACAGAATCGTATTTAAGCAAATGAGCCAAAGTTTTTGGGTCTGTAATATCATTAATTGCAACTACTTCTATGTTGCTATTTTTGATAAGTTGGCGGAAAGTCAAACGACCAATTCTACCGAAACCGTTGATAGCTACTCTAATTTTAGCCATAATTTTATTACTTAATTTTAGTGTGAATAAACAAAAATAATGTTGCAATTTACTAAGGTTTTTGAGAAATAAAAGGCTATTCCAAAAGATTATTTAGAAATACGCATTAGTTCTATATAATATTTTTATAAATCTATTATTTCTATACAAATCACTTTTAGCACTGAATTTGCAAAATATTTTTACAACAATTATATTTTATTTTTTGAAATACTTAGAACTAAAATAATTTAGGATTTTCAAAGTTTATAAGTAGTTATACATGATTACTTGCAAATTATATACTAAGTAGAAATATAAATACTACAAAAATTACATAAACTTTGTAAATAAAACTAAAGCATTATTTTATTTCTTCATCATACTTATTTTGAGTTCTGTTAATTTTTGCTTGGTATTGAGTGCAAAATCTCCTTTCATCATCCAATCATAATAGGTTGGTTCTCGTTGAAAAACCTCTGTTACAGGTACGCCTTTGTGTTTTCCAAAATTAAACACTGCCACTCCTTTTTCATCATATACCATACGTGCCGCAAAATCTACCATATTAGAAATAGATAATTCATGCAAGATTTTTACATCATTTTGCACAGGGAAATATTCATTTCCTTTTTTATCTTTTTGGCTAACTCCTTCATAATGAGCTATTTGTGCATCTAAAACCTCAAAAGTTGCCAACGTATCAGCTAATGCAGTATGAGCATTGGTAAGGTCTTTTTTGCAATAAAATTTGTAGGCTGCCGACAAAGTACGAGGCTCCATGAGATGAAATATTTTTTGGGCATCTACAATTTTTCGGCTACTACTGTCAAAATTAATGCCTGCCCGCAAAAACTCCTCTACCAACATAGGAATATCAAACTTCACAATATTAAAACCCGCCAAATCTGCACCTTCCAAAAATTGCGTAAGATTTTTTGCAATACTTTTAAAAGTTGGACATTCTGCCACATCAAGGTCATAAATGCCATGAATTAGACTGGATTCTAAAGGAATGGGAATAGTTGGATTGATTTTTTGGTGAAAAGTATGTTGTTCGCCATTTGGCATTACTTTTACGACTGCTATTTCCACAATTCTATCACTAACAATGCTAATGCCTGTAGTTTCTAAATCGAAAAATGCTAATGGGTTTCTAAGTTTAAGATTCATAAAAATTAGTTATATCTGAAAATATGCAATAGCTATAAGATTTGTAGCACAGACTATGTGTTGCCGACTAAAGTGCAATGCTACATTTCTTAAATGGTTTTTGTTGGAATCGTATTTTTTTTGTCTTTGGTAGAATACCACAAAAATACAAAGCCTAATAAAATTTGTGGAATACTCAAATATTGCCCCATATTAAATAACATTCCATTTTCAAAGTCTTCTTGATTTTCTTTGAAATATTCGTGAATGAAACGCATGCTAAACAATATAATTAGAAATACTCCCACAATTCTACCTTCAGGAGTTTTTTCTCTGGTTCGGTAATATAACCAATAAACAAATAAAAATAAGGAAATACAAGTAATAGATTCGTATAATTGTGTTGGGTGTCTTGCAAAATTTTCGCCATTGCGTACAAAAATAAAGCCCCAAGGCAAATCTGTTGGTTTTCCTACAATTTCGGAATTCATTAAGTTTCCTAATCTTATAAATGCACCGCCTAATGCTACAGTAAGCACTATTCTATCCAAAATATAAAGAAAACTTTGTCCTTCTCGGTCTTGCCTGCGAATCTGAAAGGGTGCAAAATTCATTGTATAATGTGTATAAAGCCAAATACCTGCCAAAATGCCAAAAGTTGTTCCATGACTTGCTAAACCACCCTCCCAAATTTTGAAAATTTCTATGGGATTTGCCAAATAATGTTCTGGTGCATAGAAAAAACAATGCCCCAATCTTGCCCCCAAAACCACCGAAATAACCATACAAAGTAGCAAATAATCGAGGTCTTCTTGTGATTTACCTTCTTCTTTCCATATTTTATAGATAATATGTTGCCCTGTCATAAAACCAAGAGCAAACAACAAACCATACCAACGAATGGAAAAAGAACCAATATTGAATATTTTTGGGTCTACATTCCAAGTAATTTCTAATAATTCCATATAGTAAGTAATAATGTTAAAAAATATTTTTGTGTTGAGATGTAATTTTTGTAGGTATAGTTTTGGAACTTTATTCTTGTGTGGACTTTATTTGTGAATACTGACTTCACAAATTATGTCTATACGACTATACAACTTAAATTATTTACTCAAC
>JBIKRY010000335.1:0-4909 GCA_044348925.1 Bernardetiaceae bacterium | reverse complement strand
GCCATTTAATTAGGTTTATGATGAAATATTTTAGCTATTTTGTCATTCTGAGCTTGCGAAGAATCTGATGTTGTTACGTCAAAAATCAATAATTCAGATTCTTCGCAAGTTCAGAATGACAAAAAAATTTTGATGCGGAAAACCTATATTTCTCTATATTAAAGACTTTGTAAATTTCATTTTTTGTATCTTTGTGTAAATAAACTTTTGAAACTATGAAAATTTATCAAGTTGTAGGTTGCCTCGATGAAGGTGTATCGAGGTCTTGGCATTTTAGGGCAAAAAGTAAATGGCATGTAGCAGAATATATGGTTCGTAATTACCAAAATTATCCCGAAATTTTTGATGACTTGGGCATAGAAACCTATTCACGCTATGGAGAAATAGACGAAATCACACCTGAAGTATTACTTACTGCCATTGGCGATTCACATATAGATGGAGATAGTGCTTATGGATATGAAATTTTTGAGTTGGAAGAGGAGGATATTCAAACCACTGACAATGAACATCTCAACGCACCAGATGACCATAAAAAATGGTTGTGGTGTGCCACAGGCGACAAACATTTTCCACATAGAAATTTTGCCTTGTTTCACGAAATTAACTTTTATGCCCTGAAAAATTTAGTCAAAATGGATTGGAACAGATATGAACAAGAAGGAAACGAAGAATATTTTTCAGAATGGCTGGCACAATGTCCCGAAATAACAGAGGCAGAAGAACAAAAGTTGGCAGAGTTAGTAGAAAAAGCAGCTTTTTACAGAAACTATAACAAAGGATTTGAAACCTTAGCCAAATTTGTTGTTCCTTTAGTTAATCTAGCAAATATTGACAATCATACTTATCAAGTTTTTTATGATAGAATTATAGAAGCCACTATCAACAATTTTTTGCTCAAAGGTAGAATAGATATGTGTATTGGCAAAGGGTGGTATGAACCACACAACATAGATTTTATTTTGCACCATGCCCATTTACAAGACCATTTAGGACACCCTTTAAGCACTTTATTGGCACAAATGTTGGCGGCTATGGTAGAATTTGAACGTCAAGAAATACGAGGTGCTTATGTGATGAATTCTATTTGGCATTTTGTTGCCATTGTCAAAAAGTCGGATACAGATTTTAGATTATACGAATATCGTGGCGGTTCTCTATCTGCTGACCGTATAAAAGGTGCAAAAGAAATTTACCGTTTTATTAAGGCTTTTCAAAGCAAAGCAACAGAGAATAAAAGTTAGTTTGTATCTTTGAGAAATAAAAACAATAAAACTATGTCTTATAGTAACTTTAAAAAATTAGCTCAATTAAAAGATAATTTTGGAGTAGAAAACCATACACTTAATTGGTTAAGTTTCCCTTTCAAAAGTTTTCAAACCACTCAAAAACTTATGGAAGATATGCAAGAAGCACAGCAAGAGGGTTTACTAAGTGAAAAAGCCAAATCAGAATATATCGTAGTTCCTATACTCAAAGAACTACGTAGGCAAAATGTAAATAAATTTAGCACTTTTTCAGGCTATGAATTTGATGTAGATAAATCTAAACAACTCTCGGGCTACTGTGATTTTGTATTATCTACCGAAATCAATAAATCTGAAGTAACAGCTCCTATTTTCTGTATTGTTGAAGCAAAAGATGATAAAATTCACAAGGGATATGCCCAATGTGGAGCAGAAATGTATGCAGCCTTACTATTTAATGAGAGAAAAGGAATTCCTCGCAAAGTGATTTACGGTTGTGTTACCAATGCTTTTTCTTGGTGTTTTTTAAAATTAGAAAATAATGAGTTATTGATAGACCCCAACTATGTACCTCTAACTTTTACAAAACCTCACGAAGTATTGGCAGTTCTGCAATGGATTTTAGATAAAAGTTTAGCAAACTAAGTAAAAAGATGACATCTTTTTGCAAGATGTCATCTTTTTTTTCTTATCCTATAACAAAAAACTACCTTCTGTTATTATTATTTCTGTTATTTCCGCCATTACGGTTGTTATTATCACGTCCGCCGTCTTCTCTACGTTCACGTGGCTCACGTTCTACATAACCTTCTGGTTTTGGCAACAATACTTTGCGAGAAAGACGATATTTTCCTGTTTTTTTATCCACTTCCACCAATTTTACTTGGATTTCTTCACCTTCTTGCAATACCCCGTCCATAGTTTCTAACCTTTCCCATTTGATTTCAGAAATGTGTAACAAACCTTCTTTGCCTTTCATAAATTCTACAAAAGCCCCAAAAGGTTGGATAGAAACCACTTTTCCTTCATACACTCCACCTGGTTCTGGTTGTGCTACAATAGCCATTACTGCTGCTTTTGCTTTTGCCATTGCCTCGTTGTTGGTTGCATAAATGCTTACCACACCGTTAGTAGCAACTTCCTCAATAGACACCACTGCACCAGAATTGCGTTGAATTTCTTGGATAATTTTGCCACCAGGTCCGATTACTGCACCTATCAATTCTTTTGGAATATGGATAACGAAAGCACGAGGAGCATGAGGTTTAAATTCTGCACGTGGTTCTGAAATAGTTTCGGTAATTTTACCAAGAATATGTAAACGACCTTTGCGAGCCTGTTCCAAAGCATTTTCCAACAATTCGTAAGACAAACCATCAATTTTGATGTCCATTTGACAAGCTGTGATACCTTTTTCTGTACCTGTAACTTTAAAGTCCATATCTCCTAAATGGTCTTCATCTCCCAAAATATCCGATAAAATTGCATATTTGCCTGTTTTGCTATCTGAAATTAAGCCCATTGCAATACCCGAAACAGGTGCTTTTATCTGCACACCTGCGTCCATCAATGCCAAAGTTCCAGCACAAACAGTCGCCATAGAAGACGAGCCATTCGATTCCAAAATATCAGAAACTACACGGATTGTATAAGGAGAATCTATATGCGGAGGTAACATTTTTTTCAATGCTCTGTGTGCCAAATTTCCATGACCAACTTCTCTACGACCAGGTCCACGATTTGGTTTTACTTCGCCTGTCGAAAAACCAGGGAAATTATAATGCAATATGAAACGGCTATAACCGTTAAACATAGCACCGTCTATCATTTGTTCGTCTAACTTTGTACCGAGAGTTACGGTTGTCAAAGACTGCGTTTCGCCTCTGGTAAAAATAGCCGAGCCGTGTGGCGTAGGCAAATAATCAACTTCGCACCAAATATCACGAATTTCATCTAATTTACGACCATCAAGACGTACTTTTTCGTCTAAAACCAAATTACGGGCAGCTTTTTTGTATAAATCATCAAGATACATAGTTGCCATTTTTTTGTTCACCGTTGTATCGGCAGGCAAACTTTCAAAATAGCTTTTTTTCAAGGCTTTTACATTAGAGCTACGCAAATCTTTGTCGGCGGTTTTGGAAGCTGCCAAAGCATAGAATTTTTCGTAATACAAATCATACAATTCTTTTGCTAAATCTTCGTCATGAGCCACATGATTGGCAGGACGTTTTTCTGTGATTTTTGGATTTCCAACTGCCACTTTTGCTGCAAAATCAATTTGTGCTTGGCATTGAATTTTGATAGCCTCGTGAGCCACTTTGAAAGCCTCCAACATATCTGCTTCAGATGCTTCGTTACATTCGCCTTCGACCATCAAAATATTATCTAAAGTAGCAGCTACTACTACATCAATATCTGCTTTGTCGATAAGTGCTGGTTCTGGATTTACGTAATATTTGCCTTCAAATTTTACTACTCTCACCTCTGAAATAGGTCCTCCAAAAGGGATATTTGACACCATTAAGGCTGAAGATGCTGCCAAAGCTGCCAAAGCATCAGGCAAAGAGTTTTTATCTCCCGAAATTAACCACAAATTTACTTGTACCTCTGCCAAATAATCATCTGGAAAAAGAGGACGAATTGCCCTATCTACCAAACGGCTAATAAGCACTTCATAATCTGAAAGTTTGCTTTCACGTTTCATAAATCCACCAGGGATTCTGCCTACGCCTGCAAATTTTTCTTGATAATCTACCGAAAGAGGGAAGAAATCTTGCCCATCTTTTACGTCTGTAGAGGCACAAACTGTTGCCAAAATCATCGTGTCGCCCATACGAACCACCACAGAACCGTCTGCTTGTTTGGCAAGTTTGCCTGTTTCGATAGTAATTGTTCTATCTACCTGACCATGCTCACCTGCAAGGTGAATGGTTTGAATAATTGGATTTGGTTTCATTTATTTTTGTTAAAATTTTTTATTGTTGGTTTAGATTTTACTGCCATAGTTTGTGTCCTCACAAACTACTCCATTATGTACGTCAAGTGTGCTATTATGCGTTTTATTCTATATTTTTAGCAATATTTTTATGTCTATTTTCTCTATAACCATTCCAAATGCTCCTTCTAATTTTTGCAATAATTGTTTGCAAACTGCCTTTAAAGTATTGATTAAATAGACTTCTTGCGAAAGTCTATTATTATTTTACTTTAGTTAATTGGTAATAGTTTTTGAATACAAAACGCATAAACACCAAAAACATACATGAAGTTTATTAGCAACAAGAGAATTTAAGCAAGGTAAGCTATAAGAGAAGTACAAGTTTACAATTTTAGTTAGTATGAAACTATTTTGCAATACTGTTTTTGTAGGTCTTTTCGTGTATTCCGCCATAAACGGGTTCCGCTTTTTATCCGCTTGTTTATTTTCGTTTTATTTCGATGGCAATGTAGTATTTTTTTTTGAGATTACAAAAAACATAACAAATAATTTTAGGTTTTCTGCACTTCCACTTTATAAATGGCTACAAACATAGAAATCAAAATAACAAAGAGGATATGAAAATTATAAAAATATAGCTTATATCCAAACCCTCAAAAATCTTTCGCAAAAATTATACAAAAAGAGCCTCCTGTTTTTATCAAAAAAACACATAATTTAT
>JBIKRY010000333.1:0-4911 GCA_044348925.1 Bernardetiaceae bacterium | reverse complement strand
GCACAATAAAAGGCTCATTCCAACCAATGGCATAGGCATTTACAACTGGGCTTTGTGAAATATATAATTCGGGTACTTTTTGCATATCCAAAACTCTACAAGCCTCCAAATGTAGTTCATGAATTTTACCAAATTGTTTGTTCGACACTCTTACCGCAGAGGCAAGTGTAGAAAGGCGAATAGATTTTTCTAAAGTCGGGCTTAAAATTGTTTTTAAAACCGTATCTATTGCAGGAATTGCTTGCAATGCCTTGAGGGCAGTTCGGTCTGCGGGGTGTTCCCATGCAGCAGCCGTTATTCCTGTGAGGGCAATGCGTTTTCGTTGTGATTTAATGAGTTGTGGCATAGTGGAAAATGATTAAATGGTGAAATATGATTTATGATTTATGATTTATGATTTATGATTTATGATTTATGATTTATGATTTATGATTTATGATTTATGATTTATGATTTATGATTTATGAAATATAATTTTTGAAATAGGAATTATGAAATAGGAATTATGAAATATAACTTATTGTTTATCAAGTAGTTATATTTTAGAAAAAAATGCAATTTATTTATTAGCTATTACTAACATAAATATTCCTAAGTTTTATTGCTTTACACAATCTTTTATACAAAGCTACTAAAAAACCCACAACTTACAAGGTTGTGGGTAGTGTTTAACAGAATTTATACATTTAATCTGCAACGAAGTGTATTTATACTACGCCTTTCATCATTTTTTTCAACCAAGGTGCAAGTAAAAATAAACAGATAGAACCAACAAACGAAGTTCCCACTAAGAACGGAAATAAAGGCAATTCAAATTTATGTAAGATAAATTCCAACATTCCTGCCACATATTGTGCTAAAGCAATACTTGCAAACCACATTCCCATCATTAAAGATACTACTCTTGGTGGCGAAAGTTTTGTTATCATAGACAAACCAACAGGCGACAGACAAAGTTCTCCTAAAGTGTGGAAAAAATAAACCATTACCAACCACGCTGGGCTAACTAATCCTGATTTTGCGTTTGCGTCTGCAAAATACATTACAATAAAACCAACCCCTAAAAGTGCTAAAGCTAAAGTAAATTTGAGGGGAATACTTGGCTCTTTACCTAATTTATTCAAAAATACCCACATCATCGCAAAAATTGGTGCAATAGAAAAAATAAACATGGCATTGATAGATTGAAAACTTGCAGCCGAAATTTCTTTTCCGAATAGCATTCTATCTGTATTTTCAGAAGCAAAAAGGTTAAAAGTTCCACCTGCTTGTTCAAAACCTGCCCAGAAAAACACATTAAAGAAAAGAAGGATAAAAATAACTGCTACTCTACTCCATTCGTCATTTCCTTTGGTATTGGTAACTAAGGTATAAACTAAAGCACCAACGCCACCAACAGCAAATAACATTTTAATAGAATCTCTAATTTGTTGCGAAATATTAGACCAAAATTGAATAATACCAAACACCAACACCGCAGAAACTACAATATAAATAGCAATATCTATGTAATCTTTTGTTACCAAACTTTTTTGTGTATCTCTTGTTGCGGGTGGTAAACCTGCTCCCTCCAAAAGATGATTACCAAAAAAGAAAATAACTACGCCTAATAACATACCTACTCCTGCGGCAGCAAAACCATAGCCCCAAGCCACTTGCTCTCCTAAATAGCCACAAATTAAAGGCGAAAGAAAAGCACCCAAATTAATGCCCATATAAAAAAGTGTAAAACCGCCATCTCTACGAGGGTCATTTTCCCGATACAAAGCACCAACAACAGTAGAAATATTGGGTTTGAAAAATCCATTTCCCGCACAAATTAATCCTAATCCTAAGCTAAAAAAATCAGGGCTTGTAGCCAATGCAAATTGCCCCATTGCCATCAAAATACCACCAATAAAAACGGCTTTTTGTTGTCCTAAGACTTTATCGGCTAATAAACCGCCAATAATTGGCGTAACGTACACTAAAGCCGTAAAAATAGCATAAATTTCTAAAGCTGCTGACCTGTCTAATTTGAATTGACCTACTAAATATAAAACTAATAAGGCTCTCATGCCATAAAAGCTAAATCTTTCCCACATTTCGGTAAAAAAGAGTAAATAAAGTCCTTTTGGTTGAGAATCGGTGCTGGTTTTGGTTAATTTTTGTGTCATAATGTAATATGCGAATAAGAAATTAAAGTGAATAATAGATTAAGTGCGTAAATAAATAGATTAATAATAAGATTTACAAATTTATTAGATTTTATCGTTTTCTATATAAAAATGTAATTTTTAGAAATTACATTTTTATATAGAAATTATCATTGGAGAATTATGGAATTTTATTTAAAATCTGTTGGTTTTATGCTTGTTTTTTTATCTACCATAGCTTTTCCGCCTTCTTCCCCTAAGTAGGTTTTGTAGAGGGTAATTTCGTTTTCGTTGTTTGGTAGCACATAAAAAATAGAACTTCCACCTGCCCAAAAAACAGAACAAGCAAGTAAAGCCTCTTTTGGAACTTGTAATCTGCTATAATCTTCTTTTGTTGCAACCATCATTTCGCCTATAAATTTTTCGGCTACAGCATATTTTTTGCCATTCAACACCAAAAAAGCATCAGAAACAGGCTCTTGGTCTTGATTTTTGCCAATTTGAATATCCCATGAAAATTGTGCATTAGCAAAATTAGTCGCAGTGTTGGTATTTTCGGTATTCGCATTTTCGGCATTGGTAGGCGTACAGTTTTCCACTTTTGTATAGGTCATTTTATCCGTTTTCAAAGTATTGCCGACAAGTGTCCATTTTTCTGAAGTTTTTTGCACACTTCCTTCTATTTCCAAAGTTACTTCTACAGTAAGATTTTCGCCATCTTTAGTACCTGTAAAATCCGAACCAAAAGAAGTAAAGTAGCTATTTTTTTGGTCTTGAATAGTGCCGTCATACGTTCCTGAAACTGTATTTCCTGCTATAGTAAGTTCTATTTTATTGTCATTTACTTCATCTTTGAAAGTGAAACAATATTTTCCATCAGGCAAAGTTTGGCTACTTTCTGTTTTTTTGCCACAGGCAAAAACAGCAAACAATAAGCACAAATACACAAGGTTTTTCATTTTTTTCATATAAAATAGTTTGGTTAAAATTAGATAAAAATTTAGCACACAAACTTATTGATAAACTTGTAAATTTTATATTTTCTATGTAATTTTTTATCCAATTATGCACTTTTTTCTTAGTTTTTCGTTAATTAATTTATATTTTTTGTGTATTTGAAAAATAAATTGTTAATTTGGTCGAATTCTTAGCTAATAAAATTTGTGTATGAAAAAAATATTTTTAATGCTCAATATACTATTTCTTGGCGTTTTTTATGCGTTGAGTAGTTTTCAATCTTTGAAAGTAGAAAATGGATTTACTTTGACAAAATTATTCTGTGCTGAAGCCAAAAAAATCCAAAGTCTTAGTTATCATCTCGAAAAAAGGGAAAGAATAAATGGTGTGATGATGGAACAATTTAACCATGTAAAATACCAACGCAAACCCCTAAAAGTGTATATGAAACAAGACCTGCCAAACAAAGGTATGGAGGTTTTGTTTGTCGAAAATACAAATCAAAACAAATTGTTAATCAATCCAAATGGTTTTCCTTGGGTAAGTCTAAATTTAGATGCCTATCATAATAAAGTTAGACAAAATCAGCACCATACTATTTATGAATCTGGTTTTGATTATGTGGTGGATATGGTAGAAGATTTGTTGGCAAAACACAAAGATATTGACCAACATATCAAGGCAGACGGAACTGTAGTGTGGGATAATAGAGAATGTCATAAAATAGTTATGCAAAATCCACATTTCCGTTATATGGACTATGTAGTAAAAAAAGGCGAAGACTTGAACACCATTGGCAAGGCACGTAGCATTAGCGAATATATGATTTTGGAAAAAAATCCAATTATCAAAGATTATCACGATGTCAAAGCAGGACAAATTATCAAAATTCCAACAGATTATGCCATCAAACTAATTTTTTATTTAGACAAAAAAACAATGATGCCATTAGTTATCAAAGTTTATGACGATATTGGTTTGTTTGAGGAATACAAATATTCCAAACTTGTTCTCAATCCAAAATTTGATAGCCAAACATTTACCAAAACTAATCAAGAATATAAATTTTAAATGCAACTTACGTAGCATATACCCTAATAAAATTTTATGTATCATGAAAAATATTTTTAGCATTTCTATCTTATTGCTACTTTTTGCATGTGCAAAAACTACTAATTTTAGGAATAGTTATCTACCAACAGATTATGTTTTTGCAAAAAAAGATACTTTATCTATATTGACTTGGAATGTAGAACATTTTGTAGATGCCAACGACAATCCATATATACGCAATGAGATGGAAGACAAACCAAAAGAAGTAGAAAAAAGAATAGAATTATTGGCAAATATGTTGCGAAAAATTAATGCAGATATTGTAATTTTAGAAGAATTTGAAAGTAGAAATTTGGCAATGAAAATAGCCAAAGAAAAACTCGGAGATTTGGGATACCGTTTTTTTGGTGGCAACGAAAGCCCTGATTGGTATATGAATATTATTGTGATGAGCAAATTACCTTTAGGTTTGGGCTATTCGTATGGCAATGTCTATGCACCAATAGAAAATTTTAAGGATTCGTTGGGACGACAAGAAACGCAAAGCAATGTCAATAATAGAATATTCAGCACTGAAGTACAAGCAAGCAAAAATTTTTCGTTCTATTTGACAGGCGTGCATTTGAAAGCAGGACGCAACAAAAGAGATACCGCAGTACGCATAGGACAAATGAAACTTTTGCAGGCACAAGCACAACGGTTTTTGCAAGAAGATAAAAATGCAAAAATGCTGATAGTAGGAGATTTTAATGCTGTTTCTGAAAGT
>JBIKRY010000332.1:0-4935 GCA_044348925.1 Bernardetiaceae bacterium | reverse complement strand
TGCGTGGCTGTAATGTAGACCAACCAAGAAATTTAGCAAAATCTGTAACGGTAGAGTAACAAAAATATTTGGTTGTGGTAAAAAATGTATGATTTGATAATCAAGCAGTTAGACTTTTTTATAGCCCTTTTAAGCATTTTGCGTAGTTTCTACGCAAACTCAAAAAAATAAAACTTGCTCTAATTCCAATTATAATTTGGGTAGTTTAAAAGATGTAATACTAAAAATAATATAAACCTAACAGTTCTATAAGAACTGTTAGGTTTGAGCATTACTTACTTAACACCGCCATAATTTGTATTTGGTTAAACGGGAAAGATGTCATCTTTAGACTATATACACATCGGAAAATGGTTTTGGGATTTGAGAACTAACAGTTCTTAGAGAACTGTTAGTTCTATGGCGTTTTTAGAAAACTAAAAATCCCAAAACCACTTTCCGATGTGTATATTTCATTTATAATTGGTCTAAGCTATTGTAGAGGGATTGTCAAAAAAGCAAAAAAATATAACTAATTAACGTGAACTACGGATACCGTATATTCGCCTTTAGGCGAATGAGTCGGCTAAATTGAAAGAAAAATAGTAATTATTTCTCAAAATTTGTGAATTTATAACCAAGTTCGTTTTTATCCTTACATTTCATTCGCTTAGGCAGCCCCGCCTAAAGGCGAATATACGGTTGCTACGCAACTTATTTATTATATATTTTAATCGTAACTTGTTGATTATCAATAAATTAATCCGTAGTTCACGTTAATTAATTATCAATAGCTTAAACTATCATACATTTTTTACCACAACCAAATGTTTCATATTTCGTAACTACTCAGGTACAGCAATTCCCACTTTGGCAATTAAATGGTCAATTTTTGATATTTCTATGATTTAAAGCAAGTTAATATGTTATGCGAAAAAGTTTTATCCCTAAAAAAAAGTCCTTAGTTTATAGCAGAAATATATTTTTTTTTGAAATCCTTTGAAAATTTCGCACAATTCTACCAAAAGTTGACAAATGCCTATATGGTAAAATTGGAATAAATTGCCAAAGTGGGAATTGCAAATATCCTTTTTATTTGCTCTAATTACTTATAAAATTGTAGCATAGACTTCTGTTTCTATCAATTATCCGCAAATATTGCAAATTTCTTAGAACTTGCAATAGATAAAACTTATTTTTGTGTTATTGGCATGTCCACACAGCCAACTTCAGCGGCACATAAAACTTGCCCAAAGAAACAACTTTTTTTAGTTTTATCACACAAAAATACGAAATAAACTAACAAAAGTAGTTTTTCAATGCACCTTTGACGTGCTGCTGGAGTGGTTTGTGCGACACAAACAATGGCAGGAACATTATTTACTTAATTTGCAATACTTCCTCGTTGCACCACAAATTTTAAAAACTCTATTTTGTTGCCACTTTGAATCTGCACTACATACAAACCATTTGCAAATTGGGAAACGTCTAATTTTGTTTCATGATTAGCAAGTATTTTTCCTTCGCTAATAAGACTACCAATACTATTAGTTATTTTGTAAGAAAAATCTGTAGTATTCTTATTTTCCGAAGTAATCGTATACATATTTTCGGCAGGGTTTGGAAAACCTATAAAACTATTTGCAGTTTTAGTTATAATAGGGTCGGGATTAATTACTCCAAAACAAGAATAGTCATCACGAACAGGCATGGTAAAATATCGCCAACTATAGTTAGTAGATTTAGTATCTAAATCTGTAAAGTTGCGAGGCAAAATACTACATTCATTCGCAGCAATCACGATAAAACCAACTTCTGTAGGTTGAAATCTTTGCCTATCTACATATAAAGTAGCAGTATTTGTGCCTGTAGACACAATACGCAACGAAGGACTTACCGAAATCCACTGATAGGTAGTAGCTCCCGCAACAGGATTTACCTCAACAGGATTGCCATACGTAGTACAAATATATGGATAATAGTTGTTTAACTCACCAATGGCTTCAGGTTTACCTACCCAAAAATTATAATAAATTGGTTTAAATAAAGGACAATCTAAAGGTGTAATTTTCAGAGTTTCCCAATAATTCCAAGGATAAATACCACCTAAATCTGCCAAAACAGTAATATTCATTTCATTTGTCATAGTTTCAATAGACACAGAAGAAGTGCCATTCATTTGCAATCTACCACCAACAGTTAATTCCCAACGATATTGTGTATTGGAAATTGTAGTTCCCAAAAACGAATCTATTGTTTTTACCAAAAATTGATAACTATTAGCTTCATTACAAACAATTGTAGGTGCAAGAAGAATAGATGGTGTTGGTGCGGTATAAGGAACAGTAAATACGCCAACAGCATACCAAGCATTCCAAACAGAAACATATTCGGGACTGCACAAACCAAACATCTCTTTTGTTGCTAACAAAGATTTATTTGCCATTTGTATATAGCCATCGTTTGGAGCAAGATGAACAGATTCTGTCCTATAAACTATTTGTGCAACCCTATCTCTAAAAATAGGAGTTACAGAGTAGTTATACCCTTTGTCGTTTCTCCCTGTTTTTCCCTCACAAAGGATATAAAACCAATGATTCATGACACCACTATTGGTATGTATACCTCCAAAATCACCTCCACCATTTTGCCAATTAATGCCTTTATAGGTATCTGGTTGCCCTTTAGATTTAGGATTTGCCATATCACGCAGCCCGCCAAGTATAAAATCATCTCCAATAAGCCAGTTGGCAGAAAAAGGATAAGATGGACTGTTATTTTGTTTGACAGTTATTCCCCAAATATCACTAAAACTTTCGTTTAATGCACCTGATTCGCCACTGTATATAGAGTTTGATGTTGTTTTACACACTCCATGTGCCCATTCATGTGCCATCACATCTAAACTTACCCAAAATCTCCCAAACGGAGTAACTCCACAAGTTATAGTACCGTTTAGAAAATTTGCGTTATCATAACCATCTCTTGCTATGTAGTTTAGAACCTTTGCTCCAGAGCCATCATAACCTTTTCTGTTATGGGTAGATAGAAAGTAGTCATGTGTTCTCATAACACCCCAATGGGCAGATACTCCAGCTTCTTTGCGTGCATTAGATAGATTTAGCCAATTTGCCGAGTTATTTGAAAAAATATCTGTGGCTATATCCTCTGTTTGGATTTTGCGAGTATCATCAGCCAATAGAAAAGAAGTAGGACTTACTTGTCTGCTTACTATTCTTTTTACACCATTATAAGCAGTTTGTCCATCTCCCTCTATAGAACAACTATTGCTAAAGTTTGCTAATATTTCTCCACTATTTGCATCTACATAATAGTTTGCAGAATAATGTGGCTCCACACTGCTAATACTAAATTTATAACAAAGACGATAGGTTTCAGTTCTATTGTCTTGTTGCTTATGGTGCCAAATAACGAGTTCTCCTTTAGGATAGTTGGTGGCAGTATTATCCTCTCTTACGTTTTTTAAGTTATTTTCTTCGACTACATCTTCCCAAGCGTATTTTGTTGCACCTATGGTTTTTAAAGTGCTTTGTAATACTTGCTTTTCAGAAAGACTTGTTTCTGTTGGAATAGTAGTAATAGGATAAAATTCTCCGCCTATTGCATACACTTTACTTTTATTGGCGTGTAAAATGTAAATACCATGTTCCACTAAAATACCTTTATAATACTGCTGAAATTTTTGATGTCTATTGCCATCTTCTGTTGTTTGGTCGTCAATAAGAACAAACGCAATATCTTTATTTGGTTGAAGATATTTTTCAAAAATAGCTTGGGGATTGGTAATAACTAATTGCTCTGAAGGGTTTGCTATGATTAAATAGCTTAAACTGCCATTTTCTGCATAAAGTTTGTTGCTTTGTGCTTTGCTTTTATAGACTACCAAAAGCCCTACACAAAGTAGCAAAATAGATGGTTTGTAAGAAAAATTTTTGCAAGTAATTTGCAAGTAATTTGCAAGTAATTTGCAAGTAATTTGCAAGTAATTTGCAAGTAATTTTAAACATTGTTTTCATAAAATATACAAGTTTCAAGGGTTATTTATTTTTTAGTGTTGGTAAATAAGTTTTTTATTCGTTATGCTTTTTAGCATAGTTGCACATTGGTCATTATCTACCCCATCATAAACAATACCACAAGCAAGTTTTCCATTACAAAAGTATACTTCCTGTTGTTCTCCAACTACTGTGTCTGTTATATAGACAAAATTTTTCCCTAAATAACCACTATATATTTTTATTCTTGGAAAATTTCTTCTCAAATCAGTTTTTATTATTTCTTGTAACCACTCAATGTTATCAATAGAGTCTTGATTATCTTTACAACTAATCAACTCATAGTTTGGTTTTGTTTCTTCAGAAGCACAGGCTTGTGTGAGCAAGCAAAAGATGCCTAAGAAGGCAAGGCGAGCAACTACTTTTTTAGTTTTCATAATTTTTTGTGTTAAAAGGTTTAGAAATAAACTAATTAGATTGCAAAGGTATTTGTTTATTTTATATTGCAAAATTTTAGGGTAGGAAAATTAAAATATATTTTTGTGTGATAAAGACTGGGTAGTGGTAAAAAATGTATGATTATCTAAGTTATTGATTATCAATAACTTATTAGCACACAGATGATACAAACCACATGGATATTGACTGATTTATATAATTATTTAAAAATTTCTGCCGTTGGCTGTGTCCCACGCCAACTCCACCAGCACGTCAAACTTGCCCAAAGAAACAACTTTTTTTAGTTTTAGCACACAAAAATACGAAATAAACTAACAAAAGTAGTTTTCAATGTACCTTTGACGTGCTGATGGAATTGTTTGTGGGACACAAACAATGGCAGGAAATTCCTCATACTCACGAGCTATTAATGCCTCTGTTATCAGTAATTCCTTTGCAATTATTGGCATACCATATTGCTGTGATGCGTGGCTGTAATGTA
>JBIKRY010000392.1:0-3582 GCA_044348925.1 Bernardetiaceae bacterium | reverse complement strand
TCTCCATTGTTCCTGAAAACTACCATGTAAATTGTAATTATCATCAAATGTTTGTAACCTTTTTATTTCAGATATTCTTAAAAATCTATTATTCCAATGAAATGGACCTTGATTGTTAGAAAAACTTGCCTGGATAGTCCATGAGGGTCTATTTGGGGTAAGTTTTAATAAAAAAGTCCAATATCTAGATTTCCAAGTAAAAATAGGATTTGGATGACCACGCTTTTCTGTAAAAAAAAGATAATTATCACCTGGCGGAATCAATGGTAATAAATCTTTATACTTCGAACCTGCCTTTTGAAACTCATCCTCTGGCAAAATGAAGTCTATATCATTTAGCACATCTCCACAAGTAACCCAAGGTTTATATTTTTGATTTTTATTTTGAACTAACAAAGTAGGTTCCATATGTGTTACTTCAGGAAATATAAAATCTTTAAAAGTTGATTTCCAACCAATACATATAAATCTTTTTCTTGTTTGTGGTATTCCATAGTCTGCACAATTAACAACTTTGTAAGTTATGTTATAACCTAAGTTGCGAGATTTTTCTTGTAAAAAGTTTAATTCATCTGTATGTAGTTTATGTAAAAAACCATCAACATTTTCAAATAAAAAAAAATTAGGCCTTATTTCTTCTAAAGCTCTGAAATACTCAATAAGTGTAAAACCACTCTTTTCATCATCTAGTCCCGTTTTTTTTGTTTTTAAGTAATGCCTTGTTTGTGAATATGGAGGACAAGGTGGACCTCCAATTAACAAATCAATAGACTGATTTTTAAACCTTAAAAAATCAATATTACGAATATCTGTACAGATAACTTCTCTAGCAAGATTGTTATTTTTTAGTGTTTGACAGGCTATTTCCCAGTTATCAGAAGCAAAAATAGTTTCAAATCCTGCCTTTTTGAAACCCAAATCTAAACCGCCACAGCCAGAGTATATACTTATTAAATTAGGCATATTATATTTGTGAAATTAAAAACTTTACGATAGCTTGCCCTAAGAGTGGTGGAACAGCATTACCTATTTGCTTGTGTATTGAATTTTTTGAACCACAGAACTTATAGTCTTCTGGAAATGTTTGTATAGCCGCTATTTCCTCTAGTCTTAGTCTTCTAGAATTCCAATGAAAAGGTCCTTCATAGTATCCTGGTTTTGAAATGATAGTCCAAGATGGTTGCATTGGATGTAATTTCAATAGAAAAGACCAGTATCTTTTACCTGCTACAAATTTAGGATTAGGGTAATTATTTTTTTCTGTCAAGGCAATGTAATTTTTTCCTAATGGGACTTCCATCAAGTCTGCCTTATATTTACCTAATGAATATTCGTCCTTGTCTGCATATTTAGGAACATCATATTTTCCTATCCAATTAATTACAGGTTCATATGGCAATAGCTGGGGATTTAAAATTATTTCTTCTGGACTGCCATGAGTTTTTAATGGCTCATTTTTCAAAATTACATTTTTTGAACCAATAAAAAATACTCTTTTTCTTTTCTGTGGTACGCCAAAATTAGCACTATTTGCTTTATAAACTATATAACTGTATCCTAATTTATATAGAAATTCTTTTATTTCATCAACAGCTATTTTATTAGTTGGGTGCATTAGACTTTCTACATTTTCAAGAATAAAACCATCTGGCTTCATTTCTCCTATCATCCTTAAATATTGTCCTATCATATTTCTTGGGTCGTCACTACCTAATCTATTTTCATGTGTCTGCCAATACCCTGCTTTTGAAAATGGTTGGCATGGCGGACCTCCAATTAAAATTAATTTCTCAGGATTATTTTTTTTTAGTACATTATTATAAAAAATAGCATTTGTATTAATAATATTATCAAAATTATGCTCACAAGAATCAAAAAATCTATTGTTTTTCATTGTTAAAACACTATCTCTATCAAAATCTAAACTAGATATAGTTTTTACCCCTGCTAACTGACTTCCAATGTCTAAACCGCCTGCACCACTAAAAAAACTTATTGAATGTATTTTACTATCTTCAAATTGGTATATTTCGGTATTGTTTACATTGTAAAATTTATGCTCAATATTTATTTTATTCAACTCTTGCAAACTTCTACTAAGTGGCAATGAAGCACTAATCTTGTCCGTACAAAAATTACTTGCATGTATATTTGCATCTGTCCACAAACTCATTTGTTGTTCTTCAACAATAGTTATCTTTTCCTCTGTAAACACATAGTTATTATTTTCCATCATTTCCCATTTAAAATTTCCCTAAATCATTTTTCCTCACAAAACTACTAAATAAAAAAACAATATTTATTACAAAATTTCATTTTTTTTTGCTTTATTTAATAGTTTTGTGTATCACTACTAAGTTTACTACCTATTGTATTGCATAGATTAGAGCCTATCAAAGAATATTGGAGAGATAAAAGCCATAAATTTTTATAATCTTTCCAAGTATTGCAAAACCCTAAAAATAGCGTATCTTTGTTTTCAAATATATTGTAGTTCCAACAAATTTTAGTTTTTTATTTCTAATTTTCATCAAATGTACGCATTAATTACAGGTGCAAGCAAAGGCATTGGCAAAGCAATGGCAATAGAACTTGCAAAAAGAAAATATAATGTACTCTTAATTGCCCGTTCAGCAGATATTTTACAACAAATAAGCAAAGAACTTGCAGAAACCTACCAAATTCAAGCCCATTATTTGGCAATAGATTTGTCGAATCCTCAAGCTTGTGAACAAATAAAAAATTGGTGCATTACTAATAAATATGCTGTTTCTACCTTAATTAATAATGCAGGTTATGGCTTGTGGGGTTGGTTTGAAAAAATGTCTTTGGACGAACAACGCAATATGATGCAACTTAATATGAATGTATTGGTAGAATTGACCTATAGTATGTTGCCTATTTTGCATAAAACAGCAGTAGAAACAGGTAAAAAATCCTATTTATTGAATGTTTCGAGTACCACTGCCTACCAAGCAGTGCCAACGATGAGCATTTATGCAGCTACCAAAGCCTTTGTCTTGTCGTTTACGCGAGGTTTGCGTTATGAATTACAAGACTCACAAGTGTCTGTAAGTTGCCTTAGCCCTGGTGCTACAGATACAGATTTTTCGACACGTGCAAAGATGAACGAGGGACTCAAAGCCACCGCCAATAAGGTCAATATGACTCCAGAAGCCGTAGCCAAAATAGCTATTAACGGACTTTTTAACCAAAATGCCGAAATTATCCCAGGGTTTATTAATGCTTTTTCTGCTAAAATGACTGCATTTACCCCAAAGTCTTTAGTCGAAAAAATTGCAGGAGGCATTTATACCAAACATTTAGACGAAAACAAAGGATAAGTTGAGATTTTGAAATAATCTACTTCCGTATCATTTACAAGCAATAATATGATGAACATACAAGCAAAAAATCCTGTTTTAGTCTTAGATAATTACGACTCTTTTACCTACAATTTGGTGCATTTGCTCAAAGAATTGGGGGCAGACGTGGTCGTAAAACGCAATGATAAAATTAGTTTGGCAGAGGTTGATGCCTATCATAAAATTTTGCTCTCGCCAGGCCCTGGAGTTCCTTCAG
>JBIKRY010000331.1:0-4941 GCA_044348925.1 Bernardetiaceae bacterium | reverse complement strand
ACGCAACGAATACGGAATTTGGGAGATTTTTCTTTCCGATGAAATATACGCAAATACCTTTAAACACGGCTCTACCTACAAAGTGCTTGTACATTCTGCCATTGGACAAGTAGAAAGAATCCCTGCCTACAGCCGCAGAGTAGTACAAGACGCAAAAACCCATGATTTTGCTGCTCAAGTTTGGAAACCAGCAAAAGAATTTGATTGGAAAAATGATACTTTTAGCCCAAAACAAAACGAAAGCCTACTAATTTATGAGTGCCACGTAGGAATGGCACAAGAAAAAGAAGGAGTTGGTACAATTAGAGAATTTATAGATAATACTTTGCCAAGAATAAAAGCAGGTGGTTATACGGCAATACAACTTATGGCAGTCCAAGAACACCCTTATTATGGCTCTTTTGGCTACCATGTTTCGAGTTTTTTTGCCCCAAGTTCCCGTTTTGGCACTCCCGAAGAACTCAAAGAATTAATCAAAACAGCACATAGTGTAGGAATTGCCGTAATTATGGATTTGGTACATTCGCATGCCGTAAAAAATTTATTGGAAGGTTTGGCAATGTTTGATGGTACAGATTATCAATATTTTCATGCTGGAAATCGTGGCAATCACCCTGGTTGGGATTCCAAACTATTTAACTACGGAAAATGGGAAGTACAACAATTTCTACTTTCTAATATTCGATATTGGTTGGAGGAATTTCATTTTGACGGATTCCGTTTTGATGGTGTAACTTCGATGTTGTATCATCACCATGGCAATGTTGCGTTTAGTAATTTAGACAAATATTTTGATTTAGACGTAGATAAAGAGGCAATTACCTATTTGTCTTTGGCTAATACTTTGGCAAAACAAATTAAACCCGATTGTATTCTGATAGCCGAAGATGTAAGTGGTATGCCTGGTTTGTGTCGTCCTATAGAAGAAGGTGGAATTGGTTTTGATTACCGTTTGGCAATGGGCATTCCTGATTTTTGGATAAAATTGCTAAAAACTAAACGTGATGAAGATTGGGATATTGGCGATATGTGGGCTGCTATGACCAATAGACCTGTTCACGAAAAAGTTATAGCCTACGTAGAATCGCATGACCAAGCAATGGTAGGCGACAAAACAATGGCTTTTTGGCTTATGGACAAAGAGATGTATTTTGGAATGGCAGATGGCACAGAAAATTTGGCAGTAGATAGGGGTTTAGCAATTCATAAAATGATGCGACTTTTGACTATTACTTTAGGTGGAGATGCCTATTTGAATTTTATTGGAAATGAATTTGGACACCCTGAATGGATAGATTTTCCGAGAGAAGGCAACCGTTGGAGTTATAGATATGCACGCCGTCAATGGTCATTGGTAGATAATCCGTTCTTAAAATACAAATATTTTGATAAATTTGATAAATTTATGATTGAATTTGTCAAAACAAACAAAATACTTAGTTATTCTAACCAAGAAACCAAAGGCATACATTATGACCACCAAAACCAAGTGCTTGCATATATGAAAGGCAAATTTTTATTTGTATTTTGTTTTCACCCAAGTTTTGCACAATTTGCTTATCCTGTACAAGTGCCTTATTATGGAAAATATGCCCTTGTAATGACTTCGGATAGCAAAGAATTTGGTGGACATAACCGAACAGAAATAGGAACAGAACATTTTACAGATGCCCAAACAGGTACTATTCCAATTTATTGCACCCAAAGAACTGCCTATATTTTTGAATTGCTTGACAAAGAATTTCTGCCTGTGATTAGCAGAACAACAAAAGAAATTACAGAAAATTTAGACACAACAAACACAAACCAACACTAAAACAATGCTAAACAAACCTAAAATAAAATCTACTTTTGCTCTATTTCTATTGCTTTTAGGTTTATTAAATCTATCGGCTTGCAAAAAATCTTTGTATAATAATACGGAGGAGTTTCCAAATAATAATTGGAAAAAGGACAAAATCGTAACTTTCAAAGCTACGATAGAAGATATTAGCAAACCAGTTCGTCTGAAACTTTTGCTAAGACATAGTGTTAATATTCCTTATACAAGTATTACGATTAAATTTGTTCGTACAAATCCCAATGGTACGGTGAAAGATGCCATGTATGATTTTTTTATTAGAGATAAAGCAACAGGAGCCATGAAAGGTGATGCTTTAGGAGATATGTGTGATACAGAATTTATAGTTTTTGACAAATTGCAATTAACCGAAAAAGGAACTTATACTTTTACGGTTGAACACATGATGGAAGATGCTATTTTGCCTGCTATCTTAGATTTGGGTTTGGAAATAGAAAAAGTGGAATAATTTTTTGTATGGTAGTCTTCGCCTACAGATAACAAACTATACTAAAAATTAGTTGGTTTTATCCAAAGATGTCATCTTTTTTTCAAAGATGACATCTTTATGTTGTGTTTTTTATAAAATTTTTTAGTTTTAGTATAAGACTACCATACAAAATTATTCTAAAAATTATTACTAAAAAAAATCAAATTACCATAACCGAAACCATATAGGCAGCTTGTTGCATTTGCAAAAAGTTTTTTGCTTGCACAATTTTTTGTATAGTAGTTTCTACTTCTGTTGCACTTTTGTATTGTGTAAGTTGTGTTTGGCAGGTAGTACGCAAAAGATTAGTAAACTTTGTATCTGCTCGTAAGGTACGAATTTCCTCTGTTACATTTGTATCCGCATTTAATAACAATAAATTTAGCACATTTTCTTTGCTATCTATCCAATGCTTTTGTTCGTTGGTGGCAGTGTAGGCGTTGAAAGCAGTCAAAAAATTCCATTTATCTTTAGTAAAACTAATGAGTAAAAAGGGAATATTAGCCTCTACATAGAGTCCATAGGACAAAGCCCCTGTTTTCCAAGCCGATTTTTGTGCTACAGAAGGAGTTTTGAGATAGTATAAACCATCAAAAAAACTTTCATTAAACTGTATGCTATAATTTTGCATGCCCTTCATTTTGTTTTGAATAGGGTGTGCTTTGCCAACGATAATAGCCATAAAATTTATTTTAAATTAGAGATAAATACTATTACTTAGTGTAATAAGCAATTTTTTGATTTATCTCAAAAATATATTTATTTTTTTACTTTTGCAATTTTTTTGCAAAGACAATAAATGAAAAATATCGTATCTCACTGCAATTTTATAGTTTTTTGAAAGAAAGATAATCATACTTAAAAAAATATACTAAATTTGCAAAAAAACTACTTGTAAATTATATGTTAAGAACACACACTTGCGGAGAACTTCGCATTGCCAATGTTGGTGAAACCGTTACTTTATGCGGTTGGGTACAAAAAACAAGGGACAAAGGTAGCCTACTTTGGTTAGATTTGCGTGACCGTTATGGTATTACACAACTTTTGGTTGAGGATAACGACAACAAACAATTAGCAGAAACTGTACGCACTTTTGGGCGTGAATATGTAGTGAAAATTACAGGAAAGGTAATAGAAAGACTTTCTAAAAATCCAAAAATGCCTACGGGAGATGTAGAAATTAAATTGGAAAGTGTAGAATTGCTAAACCCTGCAAAATTGCCTCCGTTTTTGATAGAAGATGAAACCGATGGCGGTGATGATTTGCGAATGAAATATCGTTACTTAGATTTACGCCGTAATCCTGTGCGTCAAAACCTCGAATTGCGTCACAGAATGGCTAAATCTGTGCGTGATTATATGGATAGCCAAAATTTTATTGAGGTCGAAACGCCTGTTTTGATTAAATCTACTCCCGAAGGTGCAAGAGATTTTGTTGTGCCTTCACGCATACACGCAGGCGAATTTTATGCTTTGCCACAATCTCCACAGACTTTTAAACAGTTGTTAATGGTGGCAGGTTTTGACCGTTATTTTCAAATTGTAAAATGTTTTAGAGATGAAGATTTGCGTGCAGACCGTCAGCCAGAATTTACACAAATTGACTGTGAAATGTCGTTTGTAACGCAGGAAGACATTTTAAATACGTTTGAAGGATTGGTTAGACATTTGTTTAAGACTGTAAAAAACATTGATTTACCATCATTGCCTCGCATGACATACGATTTTGCGATGGAAAATTACGGTTCTGATAAGCCAGATATTCGTTTTGAAATGAAATTTAAGTATTTGAATGATTTAGCAAAAGGCAAAGGTTTTCAAGTTTTTGATAGTGCAGAAACTGTTGTCGGAATTGTGGCAGAAGGTTGTGCAGAATATACCCGCAAGCAAATGGACGAATTGACAGAGTTTGTAAAACGTCCTCAAATTGGTGCAAAAGGTTTGGTATATGTGCAGTGCAAAGCTGATGGCACGTTTAAATCTTCGGTTGATAAGTTTTTTGATAACGAAGCCTTAAAATCTTGGGCAGCTTCTATGGGTGCAAAAGCAGGAGATTTATTGTTGATTTTGTCGGGAGATACGCACAAAGTTCGCAAACAACTGAATGAATTGCGTTTGGAAATGGGCAACCGTTTGGGCTTGCGTCCTCGTGATAAATTTGCAGCACATTGGGTAATTGACTTTGCTTTGTTGGAATTTGATGAGGAAAGTAACCGTTTTCACGCTATGCACCACCCTTTTACTTCGCCAAAACCTGATGATTTGCACAAACTCAACAGTACGGACAACGAAGTTTTAGGCTCAATTCGTGCCAATGCTTATGATATGGTGATTAACGGTGTGGAAGTTGGCGGTGGTTCTATTCGTATTCACGACAGGGCTGTGCAGTCGCAAATGTTTAAACTTTTGGGCTTTTCGGAAGAGGAAGCGAAGGCACAATTTGGCTTTTTGCTCGATGCTTTTGAATATGGTGCACCTCCACACGGTGGGTTAGCTTTTGGTTTTGACAGACTTTGCTCCTTGTTTGGTGGTGTGGACAGTATTCGTGATTTTATTGCCTTCCCAAAAAATAATGCAGGTAAAGATGTGATGATTGATAGTCCTTCGC
>JBIKRY010000069.1:0-17286 GCA_044348925.1 Bernardetiaceae bacterium | reverse complement strand
ATACCTTTATCGAAAGTTATGATGACGGTTTTAAAAAAGCTTACAAAGATAGCAACCGAGCAAAAATAAACCTAACAGTTCTTTAAGAACTGTTAGATTTAAAAACTATTAACTCCTGCAATTTACTTTCTAAGTCGTTTATCTTTCTTGGAATAAAGTTTTATACCTGCCGATTTTCCAATAAAATAATTACTTTTGATAAAATAATCAAAAAAATTTCTTTAAAATATGATTTATATTAAAAATAGGTTATATTCGCATAATTTGTTGTTATTTAATTAGTTACAGCGTTGTGTTAAAATAGTAAAGTTCAAATATTTATTTTGGTAAAAATAAAATAGTCAAAGGAAGCTAACAACATTCATTAATAGTATGGTAATATGGCAAAATTCATTAATGATACTACACTCACTCGTCAAGGAGATAATTACCAATATATTATAGCCTTAGAATGCTGTCTAAATGCACAAGAAGGAGATATTGTCTTTATTGAGCAACGAGGTGATGTAGCAACAGAAGATACTTCTATTGAAGTAAAACATCATATAAATGATGTTGCTATTTCTGATAGAGATAAAGAGTTTTGGAAAACATTGAAAAATTGGGCAGAAAATTACGAGGTGGTCAAAAACTATAAATCATTAATATTATTAACTACTTCAAGGATAACATCAACTTCAAAGTTAATAAATTGGAATAATCTTGACAGTAAAGAAAAGCTAAAAATTATAACAGAAATTAAAGATGAAAATACTGCAAATGGTATTCAAAAATACGTCGATTTTGTTTTTAATTTTACCAACTTATATACAAATAATATGCTTTTGGATTTGCTCAGTAAATTTTTTATTAGCAGTTTAGAACCTAATATTCATATAAAAATAGAAAAAATCTTAGAAAGAGAGTTTTTTAAACCTATTCCAAAAAAGCATAGAAAAAAATTTTTTAGTGTACTTTTAGCATATATTAGAGACGAAGGAATGTATAACCCAGATGATTGGAAAATTGAGATAACAAATTTTTTATCTTATGTTCATGATAATATTAAGAATTATGTAAGTGAAAACACTACTATTCCTGATTCGTATAAAAATTTATCTGTAAATCCTACTGATCATCAAGAGTATATTTTTGTGAAAGAAATAGAAAAGATAGAGTTTAACAAAAAAATTAACGAGGCTATCAAAGATTATTTTAGAACACAGCTAACTATCAATAATGACCTTGCGAATGATTATCATTTTGATAGTGTTATGGAGGATTATGAAAAAGAACTATTACGAAGTTTGGAAGTAGAGAAACAAAAGTTAGAATTAGACCTCACTTTAGACAATGTTATAAAGCTATCTCAAAAATGCTACTTAAACGGTATATCAATGCCTTTAAAAAGTATAAAAGGCTATAATAACACAGAAACTTGGTTTCAGTGTGGCACTATTCACAATATTGTTAATAAAGAACATTTTATTTGGTTACTTCAAAATACTAATTCACAATGAATATAGACGATATTAAGTTACTACATTATAATTCTTTTTTTAGTAGTCATTTAATTGTTCACTTTTTAAGTGGTTGCAAAGATTTAAAAATAAAGCACGAAATGATATTTTTAGTTTTGCCATTTATTTATCATTCAGATTCGAGAGAAATTTTGAGTTCTTTAAATACAAACTCTACCATTTATACAGCATTTTTAGAGAGTGAAAGAGGTAAATTTTGTTTAGGAGGTATAGAAAAAAGATATGCTAATTTTAAAGCCCTCACACAAAAAGCCTTATTGGTTTCAGCTACTTACAGGCGTCACAGAATAATTGTTTCTGAATATATTTCTGTACCTAATATTTTAAGGTATGAAGATGAAATAGATGATTATATTAAACAATTTTATAAATCTGCTCATTATTTAGGACATATATTGTCTCAAACAAATTATCCACAAATTTTTATTCAACTTGGCATTAGAGAACTATGAACTGCTATATCAAAGAAATACTTATTTTTAATGCAAATGGAGATAAAAAATCTGTTCCGTTGCAACAAGGATTAAATATTATTACAGGAAACTCTAAAACAGGCAAAAGTGCCTTAATAGAAATAGTTGATTATTGCTTTTGCAGTAGAACATCAAGCATTCCACAAGGAGAAATTACCAAATTTGGCTATTTATATGCTATAATACTTGCTTTCCCATCAAAATATTTAGTCATAGGACGTAAAAAGTTTATTGAGGGTGGAAATAGTAGTATGTATTTGAAAACGGAAACAGATATTAATTCAGTGAGTGATTTTAAACTTACTTACTTTACTAATCAAGCACCGCTAAGAATTAATGATGCAAGAATAAATATAGAACAGCATTTTGGAATGGCTATAACAAACATTACAACAGATGATTACACTACCTTAAGAAACAAACCTAAGCCAAATTTGCGAGATATGACTTCTTTCTTTTTCCAACAACAAAATATCATTGCCAATAAGCATATACTTTTTGGGACTGATGATGATACAAGTAGCAAACAAGCAATAATAGATAGTTTTTTGGTGTTTTTAGGATTATTGCAAGATGAATATTATACGTTAAAAAGAGAGCAAGAATCTCTCACTAAAAAGCAACGAGAAATAGAAACAACTAACAAAAGAAACGAAAAAATTTCGCAAGAAATAAAACAAGAGCTAAGAAATAATTTTATTAATTACTTCAAATTAATAGGTAAACCCTTTGATAACACATTGTCTTTTGATGATTTGATTAAATTGCATAATGAATTACCATCTTACTCAGAAGAAACATTTTTAAAGGAAGATGACTTAAAGCATTATCATTTATTAATCATCAAAAGAGATGAAAAAAGTGCAAAGTTGAGAAGTATTGGAATGCAAATTAAAGATTTGGAAGCTACTCACAATTATGCAAATTCTTTTCAAATAGGTTTAGAAACTCTTGATATGAAAGCTAATAACAGTTGTCTTGAACTCAAAATTTTTACCTCGAAAGAAAGTAAGTTTAAATACAAATGTCCAACTTGTGGCGACATACATGATGAACTGAAAGATGAAATGGTAAAAATAGTTGAGGCAAAGCAAAATGTAGAAAAAGAATTAAAGCAAATAGGTACTTATGCTATTAGCTATCAAAAGGAAATAGATACATTAAAAAGGCAACAAAATGACTTGAAAAAAGAGATAAAAATACTAAATAAGTCTATAAAAGCCATTGAAAAGGATAATACTAAGATTCAAGAAAATAAAAAGGTTTCAGAACGGGCTATTTATGCACAAGGAAGATTAGACACACAGATAGAAATGTACTTAAAAGCCACAAAAAATAAAGTAGATAATGATACAGAAGACCTAAAAGGAAAATTAGACATAGTTTTACAGAAACTTACAGCTTATAACATAGATGTTTTTTATCAAAAATCTAATACTTTCATAAGTGAAAATATGAATAAAATAGCTACTAAATTAGATTTTGAGTACAAAAAACCTCTTGATTTTAGGTTCAGTTCTAAAGATTTTACTTTAAAATATAATTACCAAGAAGGACAGGCAGGAGAAATAAGAATGAGTGAAATGGGTAGTGGTGCAAATTGGCTGGCTTGTCATTTATCTTTATTCTTAAGTTTGCATCATTATTTTGCAATCCAAGAAAATTCAATAATTCCAAACATCTTGTTTCTTGATCAACCAAGCCAAGTTTATTTTCCAAATAAATTTCGTGAAAGTGATAAAATAGACCACGACATAGAACAAGTTGAAAAAATCTATGTTGCTATTTTGGAGGAATTGGAAGAAATTAAAAATAAAACTAATTTTTACCCACAAGTTATAGTAACTGACCATGCAGATGGGCTAAATTTAGGTAAATTTAGTTTTGATAAATATGTGCGGAAACGTTGGAAATTGAAAGAAAATGAAAAGGCTTTGATTTAGAAAAGGTTGCGAAAATAGAAACCGAGCATAAAAATAACTAACAGTTCTTAAAGAACTGTTAGATTTTTTTTTCGTATCTTTGCTACATAAACACAAAAATTATAGCAACTTTAAGCAAATAGAAACCGTTATTTTAAGTATTGCAAAATAACAAGAAAGATTGCCATCTTACAGTTTTATTTGTATCTTTGCTATATAAATTACTATCAAAATCTATGACACTTCAATATATTACCAATTTACAAGGTATAAAACAAGCTGTTATTGTACCTTTTGACGAATGGCAAGCCTTACATAGTGAATTAATTAAGCTAAGAACTTACTTGCAATTTTATGATAATCTTGCAGTTTCATTGCAAGAGGCTTTGACAATGGACAAAAGCACCCAAAAACAACAAACTCTTTCAGATTTTTTAGATGAAAACGACTAATGTTATTCCTACTCCTCAATTTAAAAGAGAAGCAAAGCCCTTGTTAAAAAAATATCTTTCTTTAAGTTCGGAGTTACGAGAATTGGAACAACAACTCAAAGAAAATGCACATTTAGGCGATAAAATCACCGAAAATACTTATAAAATTCGTGTAGCTGTCAAAAGTAAAGGCAAAGGTAAACGTGGAGGTTTGCGTGTAATTTCCTACATTATTCTAAAAATAGTGGCAAATGATGAAATAGAAAATATTTATCTATTAGCTATTTATGACAAATCGGAATTTGAAAATATTAGTGATAAACTAATTGCAGAACGGATAGAAACTGTTTTAGAGGAATTTGAGAATGAAATAAAGTAAATATTTGTTATAAAATTGACATTTTTTGCACATCATCAGAAACAAATATAAAATAATATAAATCTAACAGTTCTTAAAGAACTGTTAGATTTACTAATTTTACAAACTCCCCAACGCCTCCTCCAACGCCTTAATCTTACTTTCCGCATCAGCTTTTTTCTTCAATTCACTATCACGAACTTCGGGTTTTGCATTTGCCATAAATTTTTCGTTGCCCACTTTTTTCATTACACTTTCCAAAAAGCCACGTTGATAAGCCAAATCAGTTTCTAAACGCAATTTTTCGGCTGCAATGTCTATTTTGGTTGGTAAAATTACGAAAAATTGTGCTGCATTTGGTTGCACATAAAACGATATAGCATTAGTTAGCTCTGTTGAGTTTTCCGAAATATTGGAAACATTTGTTATTGTTTTATCAATATTACAAAGTTTATCAATAATATCAACACTACCTTGATATAGATTTATATTTAAACCTTTTACATAAAGCTTCAAAGTTTCTTTTGGTGATATACCTTTATTGTTCCTTATACTTCGTACTTGTTTAGCAACTTCAAACAAAGACTTCATATCGTCCATAAAAGTAGGCGAAACAGTTGTATTTTGGTGTGAAGGGTATGAACTTATACAAATACTTTCGCCTTTATTTCGTACTTGCAAACCTTGCCAGATTTCCTCAGTAATAAAAGGCATAAAAGGATGTAATAATTTTAATAAACTATCGAAGAAACTTACTGTATAGTTATAAGTTTCTTGGTCTATTGGTTTTTGGTATTCAGGCTTAACAAGTTCTAAATATAAAGAACAGAAATCATCCCAAACCAATTTATATAATAATTGTAAGGCATCAGAAATTCTGTATTCTGCATAACATTTATCTAATTCTTCCAATGAGTTGTCCAAATGTTTTTCAAACCAACGAATGGCAGCATCATTAACATTTTCAGGTTGTTGGTGCAACGATTTTATTGGAATAACAAGAGTTTCATCTACCTCCCAACCTTTAATCAAACGATACGCATTCCAAATTTTATTGTTAAAATTACGTCCTTGTTCGCAAAGTTTCTCATCAAAAGGTAAATCATTGCCCGCTGGAGAACTGAACAACATACCTGTACGTACACCGTCTGCCCCATAGACTTTCATCAACTCAATAGGGTCTGGCGAATTGCCCAAAGATTTAGACATTTTACGCCCTTGTTTATCCCTCACAATGCCTGTCAAATACACATTTTTGAAAGGTATTTGTTTGTAAATAGGTTTTTCTTTTTTATCTTTATCATACTTCATAAATTCAAAACCCATTAAAATCATACGTGCTACCCAGAAAAACAAAATTTCAGGTGCAGTAACCAAATCATTTGTAGGATAGTAATAGTTAATATCCTCATTATCAGGGTTATTCAAACCGTCAAAAACCGAAATAGGCCACAAAGCCGAGCTAAACCATGTATCCAACACATCTTCATCTTGGCGTAATTCTTCTATTTTGATACCAGCAATTTTTTGTTTTGCTTTCTCAAAAGCCTCTTCTTTAGTTGCTGCCACTTCATACTCTCCATTTGGTAAATAGTAAGCAGGAATTTGTTGTCCCCACCAAAGTTGGCGAGAAATGCACCAATCACGCACATTTTCCATCCAACTACGGTACATATTTTTGAACTTTGAGGGGATTAAGTTAATCCTATCTTCGTCCTTAATAGTGTCATCTACAACATATTTTAATGCAGGTTCACACAATTTTTTCATTTCCACAAACCATTGCATAGACAATTTTGGCTCAACTACTGCATCTGTTCTTTCAGAATAACCCACATTATTTTTTACATCTTCTGTTTTTACCAACAAACCTAATTCATCAAGCAATTTAACGGCTTTTTTACGAGCTACAAACCTGTCTTCGCCTACAAAAAGTTGTGCAGCAGGCGACATTGTTCCATCATCACTAATCGTATCAATAACTTGCAAATTGTGTTTTACACCCAAATTATAATCGTTAATATCATGTGCAGGTGTAACTTTTAAACAACCTGTACCAAAATCTTTGTCAATATATTCATCTGCAATGATTGGAATTTCACGATTTATCATTGGCACAATACACTTTTTACCAACCAAATGCTTGTATCTTTCGTCATCAGGATGCACACAAACCGCAGTATCTCCCATAATGGTTTCAGGTCTTACGGTGGCAATGGTAATAAATTCGTTTTCTGTATTTGCAATTTGGTACTTTACATAATACATTTTCGACTGTGTTTCTCTGTGAATAACCTCGTCATCAGCCAAAGCAGTTTTGCCTTGTGGGTCCCAGTTTACCATTCTCACGCCTCTATATATGTAACCTTTTTTGTGCAAATCGACAAAAACCTTGATAACTTGTGCCGACATTGGCTCGTCCATTGTGAATTTGGTTCTGTCCCAATCGCAGGAAGCACCTAATTTTTTGAGTTGTTCGAGGATAATTCCGCCATATTTGTCTTTCCACTCGAAGGCATATTTCAAAAATTCTTGTCTTGATAAGTCTTTTTTCTTAATGCCTTTATCTGCCAACATTTTCACCACTTTTGCCTCTGTTGCAATGCTTGCGTGGTCTGTTCCTGGCACCCAACACGCATTTTTGCCTTGCATACGTGCCTTGCGTATCAAAACATCTTGAATGGTATTGTTTAACATATGTCCCATATGTAGCACACCTGTTACATTTGGCGGAGGAATTACAATGGTGTAAGGTTCTCTGTTATCAGGTTTTGAGGCGAAAAACTTGTTTTCAAGCCAATACGCATACCATTTGTCTTCGGTGGTTGCGGGGTTGTAGGTTTTTGGGATTTCCATTCTTGTAATTTCTTTGTTTAATGTTGCAAGGTAAAAGATTTAGTAGGATTTTGCAAAAAAATGGTGTTTGGAAAATAGAAATGTACAGTTTATATTTGGGAAAATAACAAACAATGGTAGAAAATAACACAACTCCCAAAAATAATAAATCAGACAACAGCGAAACTGTAAAAAGTATTATTTACTTTATGTTGGCTTTGTTGGTTTTTATCATATTTAAACCAACTTTTGAAGGACTTTATAAATCTATTTTTGTTGAATTATTTGATGTTTTTAATATCAAAAACTTCACTTTAAAACAAAGTTATTTTACTCTACTATCTTGGTTAGCCTTAAATGTTATTGCAACTTCTTATGTTTTTTATCTGATTTGGAAAAATTACAGGCTTAGTCTAAATTCTTATCTTATTGGTTTATTTTCACTTCTTCTATTTGTCTTTTATCGTTATTTTGACACACCAACTTTTATTTTTTATCCTATTGGAACAGATATAAAATTTGCAGATGTTTTTCTTGTATATTTTTTATTAGGTTTCCTACTATTTCTAAAAAATAAATATTATGTGATATGTGTAATTTTTTATGGTAATGTAAAGAATTATTTATTCTCAAAAATATGGGTATCAAATACTCATAAAAATCTCACAAAAAAATTAATTACGTTAAATAAGCAACTTATTAGAAGGAAAAAACAATGTATTAAATCTTTAAAATCCTTTCAACCATATAATTTTTATAGGAGATTAAAAATTTGTCTTAAAAAAGGCTTTTATAAGATTATACGTTTACTTCGTCCTCAAAAACAAGAAAATATCTACAAAAATGACCTCCCAACTAACACAGATACATTAGGTAGAAACCACGCTTCTGACCATTTGGCAAGCAATATTTTGAGTAATTATTCTGAAAAAGCCCTTGCTATTGGCATTATGGGAACTTGGGGAACAGGAAAAACAACTTTTTTGAACTTTATTAAAAATTCCCTAGAAATAAAATCAAAAGAGCAAGCAAATAAATCTCAACAACTAATTATGATAGATTTTAATGCTTGGTTTAGCAAAAAGCCTGAACAGATTACACAAGATTTTTTTGATGTCTTGAAAAATAAAATAGGTGAATATAGTGGCGAATTGTCTGATGAAATTACGAGTTATGCCCAAAAATTAGTAACTGGACAAAAAGGTACACTCATAGATATTTTCAAAGAAGTGTTTAGTATTTTTGCAAGCAAAGAAACTCCTGCCGAATTGTATGAAAAAATTAATAGTGCTTTACAAAAACTCAATTTCAAATTAGTCATTTTTATAGACGACCTTGACCGTTTAGACAAAAAAGAAATTGTAGAAGTATTGCGTATTATTCGCAATACAGCAAATTTTCACAATACAGTGTTTGTGGTGGCTTATGATAGAAATTATGTGATAAATGCCATAAAAGATATTAACGACCACAATAAAGAAAGGTATTTGGAAAAAATATTTCAATTAGAAATAGCTTTGCCTTATACAGAAAAGAAAACAATTATAAACCAGCTACAAGAATGGTTAGAAATATGGATAAAAGGCAACATAGCAACTGATTTGCAAGCAGACCTAATAGAAGGTCAATATGGTTTGAAACAAATATTTATAAACAGAGATAAAATAGTAAATGACTTTATTATTACAATGCGTGATGCTTCACGATTTTACAACTTATTCATTACAGAATATCATAATAATGTGCGTGGAGAAATTTTATTGGAACATTTTGTTTTAATAAAATTATTGTTGTTCAAATATCCATCTGTTTATGAATTGATTAAAAATCAAAAAAATAAGTTTTTGCAGCACGATTATGAATATTTAAAAGATATAGAAGGAGATAATAAGCAAAGTGTTTTTAAAAATTACTTACAGGAGAATAAAGACCTTTTGCTTATTTCAGCAGAAGATATAAAGAGTATAGTAAAAATTTATGATATGTTTTTTGTAGCACAAAGTCTTTACAAACCGTATAAAAATTACCTCTTTATTAGTTATGACAAATCTTTTAGGAAGTATTTTGCCAATAAAACAATGCTAAAAGATTTTAAAGAAAAAGATTTTGAGGAAATTAGTAAATTAGACTATGATGTAACGAAACTTATTGCTTATACAGATTACCTGTATGATTTCAAGGAGAGATATAACAACAGAAGGGTAGATAATGAAGACATTGTCATTATCAAACATACGATAAAAGTTATTCTTGCCCTATATTATTACGATTTGTATAAAAACGAAAATCCACCCAATAGAAATAGTAATAACGATTTATTTGTTTTTGTTTCTATTCGTCTAAAAAGATTAAATGAGGAATCAAAAGAGGAAGTTGATTTTTTTTTGAAAGAAATTTTTACTTTTAAATACAACGACAACGAAAATAAACATTTGTGGTTTAATGCTTGTGTGGCTTATCTTATATGTAGTGAAGAATATCAACTTTACTATAGACAAGAAGAGGAAGACCAAGTTCCTGATATAGTGTTACGTTTAGCTGATAATAACTATGAACCCTACAATAAGTATCTAAATAATAACAAACCATTTTTTAAAAAAACAACTATTTGGCTAAAAGAACAATGTGAGAATGCACTCCAAAAAGCCATAAAAGAGGGGCAATATGACAGTCCTGATAACTTGATAAAACTGTATTATTACAATTATAACATTACGGGAGTAATCAACGAAGACTTTATTCAGTACATTGCTAAAAAAGAAGCAGAAACTGAATTTGTTTTGAATGGTTTAATAGAATATGGGGACTATAAAAGACTTTCAAAAGAAAAAATAGAACAAATTTTCGGTAGTTATGAAAGATTTGAAAAATTTTTGAATGAAGAAATAGAAGAAACAGCATTTGTAAAAGAATATCGCAAAGCCTATCAATACTTAAAAGAATGAGGTTTGGATAGTAGTTTTAATTTTCAAGAACCATCATAAACTTGTTTGCAAGCCAATATGCGTATCATTTGTCTTCAGTACCTGTGGGGTTGTAGGTTTTTGGGGTTATAGCAGAGTAAAGTTTATTTATTAAACGTAAAGAAACATACAAAATAGTTATTAGAGTTTATGAATAATTGTTGTAGCATAGACTTTAGTCTGTGCAAGTTATTGATTTTCAACCACTTAAAAACATACTAAAATCTATTATACAAATTATTCATAAACTCTATTATCAAAATAATTATTTTTCACGATAGAAAAGGAAGTCGGCGTATTATGGTATTTTTGGCGAAAGCCTAGCATTGATACATAACCACTTCCTTAAATATTTTATACTAATTCCTCCATTATCTTAAAAAAATCGTATAAGCATAAATAGTTATCTATGTTGTTATTAAATAAATTTGAAAACAAATTTACAAAAAAATATCTAAAATCACTATTTTGCAAAACATAAAATATACTTACCATTTGTCCTCCTTATGAGATTTCCATTCCTATAATTCCTTTGCTTAACATGAAGGAATCTGTAATTCATCTTATTTATGCTAAACCGAAAAATAAGTAAGTCATCAAAATAGCAGCTACAATTCCTACTACATCTGCCCAAAGTCCACAACTTACTGCATAACGAGTATTTTTTACCCCTACCGAACCAAAATATACCGCCAAAACATAAAAAGTGGTTTCGGTAGAGCCTTGTAAAACAGAAGCTAATTTGCCTTGAAAAGAATCTACGCCATATGTTTTGATAGTATCTACCATCATGCCTCTTGCACCACTACCACTAAAGGGTTTCATAAAGGCAGTTGGTAATCCTGCCACAAAATCAGCATTCATTCCCAAATAATTTACCACTTTTTCAATACTTGTAATGCACAATGGCATAGCACCTGAAGCACGAAATACAGCTATTGCAGATAACATAGCCACCAAATACGGAATAATAGTTACGGCAGTCGAAAAACCTTCTTTTGCTCCATCTATAAATATTTCATATACATTTAGTTTTTTGATAATTCCTGTAGCTACAAACCAAACAATAACCGAAAAAATGATAAAACTACTCAAATTATTAGAAAGATTGTTTAAGGCATCTTGTGGCAAATGGCTTGTGTAATAGACTGCCAAAGCAATAAAACTTGTAATGCCAAGCAAATAAGCTATTAAAACTTTATCTAACAAGTTGATTTTCTGATAAATAGCCACCATAATTATCGAAAAAAGAAAACCAATGGCAGTAGTTAAAAGAATAGGAATAAAAATATCGGCAGGAAATGCTGCTTTCTCTTGCATTCTAATCGTAATAATGCTTGCAGGAATGAGTGTAAGCCCTGCGGTATTGAGTACCAAAAACATAATTTGTGGATTAGAAGCTGTATCTTTTGTAGGGTTTAAGGTTTGCATTTCTTTCATCGCAGTAAGTCCCAATGGTGTAGCTGCATTATCTAAACCAAGCATAGTAGCCGACAAATTCATAAAGATAGCACCCAAAGCAGGGTGGTTTTGGGGTATATCGGGAAATAAACGGCTAAAAAATGGACTAATTAGCTGCACAACACGATGAATAGCACCTGCTTTTTCGCCAATACGCATCAAACCTAACCATAAAGTCATCATTCCTGTTAGCCCTAAAGATATTTCAAAACCTGTTTTTGCACTATCAAATAAGGATTTTACTAATTGTGGCAAAATTTCCATATCTCCCAACAAAAATTTCACAACTGCCACGCCAAAACCAACTATAAAAAAAAATGCCCAAAGGTAATTTAGTAACATAAGTAATAGATATGAATGATGAAATATGAACTATCAACTATCAAAATATGGGTATAACATATTGGTTATCAATTAATTATATTTTATAAAACTAATTGATAATTTCTCTTTGCGTAAATACTATCTATAAAAAGTTTGTAATTCTTTTTATATTTTTATGCCAAAAATCGTAATATCATCTGTTTGTTTTTCATTGGCTGCTGCAATCCAAGTTTCAAGGGTTGTATCCAAAATCTGTTTTTGTGTTGCCATTGGTTTTTCGGATATTTCTAAAAGTAGTTCTTTTAGCTTTTTTGTCATAAATTTTCGGTTATTGACACCACCAAATTGGTCTTGAAAACCGTCTGTCGTCAAATAAAATATACTTGGCTGATTACTATCTTTTAGTTTTAGTGCTACATGATGTTTGGTAAATATTCTTTCAATTTCTTTATTATTTTGTTGCCCACCGATGGTTTTTTTATCGGCTTTTATTTCGTGCATTTGGTTATATTGCACATAATATAGCGGATTCATTGCCCCTGCATATTGAATATTCAATAAATTTTTTTGTGTGCTAATCGTCAAAATAATCATATCCATACCATCACTGCTATCCAGATTTTGTTGTTGTTGTAAAATTCGCCGAATTTCTTTGTGCAAAACGCATAATATTTTTTCGGGAGAAAATTCCTTATTTTTTATCGTAATTTCGGTTAATATTTGTGTACCAATCATAGACATAAATGCCCCAGGTACGCCATGTCCTGTGCAATCTGCTACTGCAATAATAAGATGGTTTTCTACTTTTTCATAAAAGTAAAAATCTCCCGAAACAATATCTCTTGGCTTAAAAAAAATAAAAAAATTATCTGCTCCTAAGTCTGTGGCAATTCTTTCGGCAAATGGCAAAATTGCATTTTGAATTCTACGAGCATAATTAATACTTGCGGTAATATTATTGCTTTTGTCTTGTAATTCTTTATAAATAATTTGTAATTTTTCGGCTTGCGTTTCTACTTCTTCTTTCCGTTGTTGAATTTCTGTATTTGCAAGTGCTAATTTAGTATAGGCTTTGGTAATTTTTTTGCGATTTTGGAAGATAAAAGAAGTAAATACAACACTACCCAACAAACATAGCAAAATCAAATAATTAATTTGTTCTTGTTTTTCTTTTTCTTCTTTTTGCATTTGTGCATCTTTTGCCAACATCTGTATCTTTGCTTGTTGCGTTTTAGTTTCATACAAAAATTGTATAGACGAGGCACGTTGCATACCTTCTTCGTCAAAAATAGAATCTTGCAATGCCGAAGCTTTTATTTTGTATTGGTATGCTTGTTCATATTTTTTAAAATAATCAAAAACCTTTGCCAAACCTTCATAAGCCTTACGCATCTCTTCTTTTTCAGCTACTTTTTCGGCTAATAGCAATCCTTTTTCATAATATTCTTGTGCTTTTTCATAATCTTTTTTTTGCAAATAAATATCTGCAAAATTATTAGCATTCGTTGCTATCAAATTTATACTTGTTTGATAGCCTACAGTTTTTGTTAAAGTTGCTAATGCTTGTTCATAGTCTTGTTTTTGGGCATAAATCTGTGCTTGTACTGCCCAATTAGCACCAATATACGTACTGTCTTTATATTTATTTACAATAGGAATAGACAAAAAAGTGCAATACAAAGCACTATCATACTTGTTTTTTCTATAATAAATATTCGCATAATCAAACCAAGTACGTCCAATTTCCTTTTCTGCTTGTAGGACTTGATAGATTTGCATAGACTCTTGCTTATACTTTAAAGCAAGGTCATAAATTTTCAGTCTGCGATAAATACTACCCAAACGGCTAATATTATCGGCTAACATTTTTTTATCCTTTATTTTTTTTGCTATTTCTATAGCTTGGTGGTGATAATCTAAAGCTATAATATAATCAGATTTATTGTAATAATAAGTTCCTATATAAAAATTAGCTTTAATAAGCATGACACTATCTTTGCTCACTGTAGCCAACGCCAAAAGTTGTTTACTATAACCAAGTGTTTTGATAGGAGATTTTTTATGTAAGGTAATAAGTTTTTCTAAAATACTTATTTGGGAGGAAATGGAAATATTGGTGCTTAGTTTTTTTTCTAAACTATCTATCTGGCTTTGTTGTGCTTGCAAAACAAAACATAGCATAAACGCCAAACAGAAAAAATAGATAGTTCTCATAAAATGAATAATAGAAACAAATTGTAACAAATTTTAACAAATAATATTACATTCTCAAGTAATATGCTATTTTTTTGAAATTAATGTAACTTGTGTAGTATTGCGTAGCTGGAGCTACGCAGCAAAAGGTGCAACTTTTTATACCTATTGTATGTAAAAAACAATTATTTTACTATTAAAAATTTGTTTTTACTAACAATACTGTGCGTAGCTCCAGCTACACACAGTATTACATTATATACATTACAACACCAATGATGATACTCAAAAATATTAGCAAAAATAAATACCATTGAATTTTTCCATTTTGTAATTTTTTGATACGATTAGCAAAAATATTTGCTACATAAACACTACTTTTTACCAATCCGTCTGTAATATTTTTATCAAACCAAGCCAATACATTTGCACTCGTAACACTAAAAATGGCAGTAAAATGAATACCTCCATCTATTTGATGCGTATCAAAATTGGCTGCGTGTTTTGCTAAACTACGTATAAAATTTCCAATCGTAATAAAATAATTTTGATGATATGCCACCGAACTCGTCATACTAAATGCACTCAAAGCAAAACGAATGGTTAAAGTTTCGTATAATTTATTTAACAAACGAATGGGAATATATTGTTTTGGTAAGTCGCAATGCCTATAATAACATAACAACCAAGCCGAAGCACTGCCCGCAAACAAAACTATCATGGCTATTCCAAAAATAAATATATCAAATTTATAGGTAATTTGGGCATTCTGGACAAAAAACTCTGCCTCAAATGGCGAACTTGCAAAAGGAAAAAACAACGATAAAACTGCCAAAACAAAGATAGGAAAAGCAACAAGTAAGTGTTTGGAAAACAAACTTGTGTTTGGTTTATCTGCCATATTGCGAATCTGTAGCCATAATAATAAGGCTTGTCTGGTAATATAATAAGCAGTACAAAACGAAGTAAATATAAAACAAAGCAAAGCTATATCTAAAACAATAGAATTGCTGGTTTTGGCTTGTAATTCTAAGCTATATAAAATAAGTTCTTTTGACAAAAAACCAGACGTAAAGGGCAAACCTGCCAAAGAAGTTGCCGAAATTGTATAGGCAATAAAAACTAATTTATTTAGTTTTTTATCCTCGTATTTTGATAAAAAACCAACCGAAAGAAATAAATTTGCTTTGAAAAATGCGTGGGTAAGCAAATGAAAAAATGCCAATTCAGGCATTCCCAAACCCACTGCAATAAACATTAATCCTAATTGAGAAATGGTAGAAAATGCCAAAATTTTCTTCATTTCGGTTTGGTAACAAGCTGTAATGGCAGCACTTAGCGTAGAAACCGAGCCAATAAGCAAAAGCAGAGATTGAATATCGGCATTAAACAAAAAATCTATGCGTATCAACAAATATGCTCCAGCAGCCACCATCGTAGCGGCATGCAACAATGCCGAAACAGGTGTAGGTGCTTCCATTGCATCAGGTAGCCACATAGAAAACGGTAATTGTGCGGATTTGGCACAAGCTGCCAAAACCAAGCCCAAAGATGCCCAATAAACAAGTTCATCATTTGGCAAAATAGCTATTGCTAACTCATTCAAATTCAAGGTTTTATACTGAAACCATAACAAAGCTATGCCGACAAAAAAACCAATATCTCCAAATCTATTGATTAAAAAAGCCTTTTTTGCAGCCTTAATCGCAGTTTCTTTTTCATGCCAAAAACTAATAAGCAAATAGGAACAAGCACCAACTAATTCCCAAAAAACATAAATTACTAATAAATTGTCGGTCAATAAAAGTCCATACATTGCAAAGGTAAACAAGCCAAGAAAAGCAAAAAAACGGTTATAGTTTTTTTCTTCTGCCATATAATTTACCGAATAAATATGCACCAAAAGAGAAATGATACTGGTTACAGTAAGCAAAATAATGCTAATAAAATCTAAATCTATATCTCCTGTAATACGAAATTTGCCGACTACAAACCAAGTAAATGGTTGATAAACAGCTTGTTGTGTAAGAAAAAAATGTATAAATAAACTAAAACAAGCCACCAAACTAATAGCAATCGTAGTAGTAGCCAAATAAGCAGTAAATAATGGTTTTAGTCGTTTCCCTAAAAACAATAAAACCAGAAAAGAAAGTAAGGGTAAAAAGAGGGCAAGTTGCATAGTTGTTTTGTAAAATAACTTGCAAAGCTAAGAGAAATTTTTAAATCTAAGAAAGTAAATTTGTGTTTGTGGATATTTGGTCTTGCTAACCCATAGACTATGTTGTTTATTTGCACCAAAACCATTTTGAGGACTACAGGATATAGGTTTTCCGCATCAAAATTTTAAAGTAAGGTTTATGTAATAAAATTCGTCTTACTGCTACAATATTGAACACGGATAACACAGAACACGCAGATTTACAGAGTTTTTCTACTTATATTACCTTCATTAACTCATATTTTTCTATGTATCTATGTTACTATGTGGTTAAAATAATTTTGATGTGGAAAACCTATACAGGATATGCTTTAGATGCAAAATAATTATACATTACTAAACAATTACTTCACACTAAAGCATAGCATAGATTTTCTTTCACCAATAGACATTATCAAAGTTTGTAGCATAGACTTTAGTCTGTGTCTGTAAGTCCTTGATTACCAATAATTTACAAGCACAGACTAAAGTCCAATGCTGTTCGGCTAAGAAATTTGTTTTTTAGTGCCGTAGGCACGAAATATTTATAGCAGTGCCTTTTTCCATTCCTCCAAGTGCCGTAGGCACGACATATTTCGTGCCTACGGC
>JBIKRY010000330.1:0-4960 GCA_044348925.1 Bernardetiaceae bacterium | reverse complement strand
CATAGTAACATAGATACATAGAAAAATATAAGTTAAGGAAGGTACTATAAGTAGAAAAACTGTGTAAATCTGCGTGTTCTGTGTTATCTGTGTTTAATATTTTAGCAGTAAGACGAATTTTATTACATAAACCTTACTTTAAAATTTTGATGCGGAAAACCTACTTAATCTATAGGTTTATCTATAAAAACTGTGTAATTAGGCGTGTTCTGTGTTATTTGTGTTTCCTAATTAAATTACAAAAATAGGTTTTATTAGATAAAAGCTATACAAAAAAGTTATGCAAAAAATTAGTATTTTAATAGAAAGACCTTACATAAATAAATAAAAATCTGAAAGTAGAAAGTTTTTTGTATTTACGATACAATAACAAAAAAAATCTCTACCTTTGCACCCGAAAACAATAGAAAGTTTATAGTTAATTAGTAAAACTTACAACTACCTAAAATTCAATATCTTTTTTATATTATATTTCTATCATTCTACGTATGATTGCAACAGTTGAGTTTGATGTACGCAAAATTTCACAATCTCGAATTACAGAGGTGGATTTTACTAATTTGCCTTTTGGCAAACATTTTTCTGACCACATGGTAGTGGCAGAATATAAAGATGGTCAGTGGCAAACGCCAAAAATTCAACCTTATGACTATATTCGCATGACTCCTGCTAATGCTACATTACATTACGGACAAGCAATATTTGAAGGATTGAAAGCCTATAAAAGTGAAAACGGTGAAGTTGCAATTTTTAGACCTTACGAAAACTATAAACGGTTTAATGCTTCGGCTGTCCGTATGTGTATGCCTGAAGTACCCGAAGAAATTTTTATACAAGGTATGACAGAATTAATCAACTTAGACAGAGATTGGGTGCCAAGCGAAGAACGTAGTTCTTTGTATATCCGCCCGTTTATGTTTGCGGCTGATGAATTGATTGGGGTAAGACCATCTGATACCTATAAATTTATTATTTTTACTTGCCCTGTAGGTGCATATTATAATGCACCTGTGCGTGTAAAAATCGAAAACCATTATACAAGAGCCGTAGAAGGTGGCACAGGTACTGCAAAATGTGCTGGAAATTACGCAACCTCCTTATATCCTGCACAACTTGCTTATAAACAAGGATTCCAACAATTACTATGGACAGATGCACAAGAACATAAATACATAGAAGAATCTGGTACAATGAATGTAATGTTTGTAATAGACAATGTATTGCTAACAGCACCTTTGGGAGGTACTATCCTCGATGGGGTTACACGAAAAAGTGTGTTAGATATTGCAAGAACTTGGGGAATGAAAGTAGAAGAAAGACGAATTAGTGTCGAGGAACTTATCCAAGCTGCCAAAAAAGGTACTCTTACAGAGGCATTTGGAACAGGAACTGCTGCCACGATTGCAAATATTATCGAGATTGGTTATGAAGATGCTTTGTATAGATTGCCAGAAGTGGAAAATCGTATTTTTTCGCCAAAAGCATTGGAAGAATTAGAGGGCATTCGCAGAGGCAAAATAGCAGATACAAGAAATTGGATGCTAAAAGTCTAAATTTGTAAATTAGCTTTCATACTAATGAGGCATTTGGAATACGCAATGACGTTACTAAATGCCTCATTCGCCTAAAGGCAAATGTACTACAATCTGTTATTTCTCAAAATATTCTTCAAAAATACTGTACATACTATCTGGCACTCCCCAACCTAAATCACCTGCTTTATCTAATAATATTTGACATTTGTCTTCGAATTTCTCTTGCAAATTATTTTTCTTAATTATTTTGCAGGCATCAAGAAAACAAGATTCCAAAGTATTATAAAAAGGCTCATCAATATCTCCGTATGCATTGGTAAAATCCAGCATCATTTCTGTTCTAAACAAAATAAGGGCTACAATATCTTCTTGATTACTACTTATTTTCTTAAAATCTAAAACAATTTTGCGTGCCTCGCCACTTCGGGCTTTGCCATAACCTTTAGCAGGCATATACTCTTTTTGTAGTTTTGACTTATAATTTTCGAGAGTTTCACTATTGTCGCTATTCAAAACTCCTTCATAATATTCTTGCACTGTCTTTAATTTGCTATATAACAGTAACATTTCATCAAGTAATTGTATAGGTGCAAGACTACGAAGATATTTTTCAAATTGAGGTTTTGTGATTTTTGGCATAAAAAATTATGGTTAATAGAATAAAACAGTAGTTTACTAACTAGCATTGTACATTCGCCTTCAGGCGAATTAGTCATTTGGAGTACGCAATGACGTTACTAGATACCTAATTTGCCTAAAGACGAATGTACAAATATAAAATTTCTTTGCTTATCTTTCAAAATTTATGATTTAATTTACAAAATAGATATATTGTATTTTTTTCAAGCAAAGCAATATTTTTTATTACTTATGGATTGCATACGAACTTATTATACAAATATTTTGAAGAAATATCTAATTTTTTTATTGATATTCTCTAATTTATTGCTATTATCTATTTCGAATGCGTATGCACAAAACATACCTGATAATCACATTATTGATAGTCTCGAAAACTTTTTATCCTTTGTACACGAAGACAGCAAAAAAGTGCTTATCTACAATGATTTGGCTTTTAGACTCCGTAACGACCAATTAGAAAAAGCAGAAGATTATGCTTTGAAAGCTTTAGAAATAGCACAAAAAAAGAAACTTAGCACCTCACAAGCTCGTAGTTATGAGTTATTAGGTTTACTAAAATTTAGAAAAGGATTTTATGACTTGGCAATAGAATACCATTTCAAAGCCCTTAATTTACACGAAACTTTAGGGCTAAAACGAGGCATTGCTTGGGCAAATAATAATATTGCAAATGTATATTTTGAACAGGGAAATTATGAAAGTTCCTTAAACTATTATAAAAAAGCTTTAATAATTCAAGAAGAAATTAAAGATACTGTAGGAATTGCTAATACTTTTAAGAATATGGGCTGGCTTTTTGTGAAAACAAAAGAAACCCAAAAAGGATTTGCGGTATTAAGGCTTGCTTTATTCTTTGCTAAGAAGATGAAAGATTTTAGAATTATGTCCCACATTTATAATTCTTTGGGTGATGCTTGTGGACAAACCAAACAATATGACTCTGCCCTTTATTTTTTGGATAAAGCCTTACAAATCCACCAAAAAGAAAATAATGGATATGACTTGACACATACCTTTAATAGCATTGGCGAAATGTATGTATTGCAAAAAAAACTCCCACAAGCCGAAAAATATTATCATTTAGCATTAAAATTATCTACAAAATTAGGCATACGTTATGAAAAACAAGTTGCTTATTTAGGAATTTCCACCATTTATCAAACACAAAATAATTTTCCAAAAGCATTACAATACTACCAAAAATATGATAGTTTGAAAGATTCTCTCCTAAACCAAAATAGTGCAGACAAAATAGCACATTTACACGCCGAATTTGATTTGGAAAAAAAGCAAGAGCATATTTTATTATTGCAAAAAGAAACCGAATTGAAAGATGAAAAATTAAAAGAAAAAAATATTCTAATTAGTTCGGCAATCGTATTAGTAGTTTTAGTATTGTTTTTGGTCGTAATTTTATGGTCTGCTATGAAACACCGCCAAAAAACAAATAAGCTACTCCATATAAAAAATATAGATTTGCATCATAAAAATAAAGAAATTAGTCAGCAAAAAGAAGAATTAACAGCAACTAATGAAACTTTGACTAAAACTTTAGCACAAGTGGCTTTGCAACAACAAGAGTTATTGGAACGAAATGAGGAAATTTTGGTGCAACAAGAAGAATTAACAAGCCAAAATGACTCTCTCATGCTATTAAACCAGCAAATTATTGAACAAAAATCTGTGATAGAAATTTTAAATAATAGTCTTGAAGTAAAAATAGAATCCAGAACCGAAGAATTACAAGACGCATTAGACAAATTAGTATCTCAAAATGCAGATTTGGAACAGTTTGCTTATATTGTATCTCATAATTTGAAAGCACCTGTAGCTCATATTTTAGGGCTTACGTCTTTATTGCAGTTTTCTGATATAGAAATAAGCGAAGAAAACGAAATACATAAAAGAGTGAGGGAAGCAGCCAAAAATTTGGAAATTATACTTGCAGACCTCAACCATATTTTAGATGTCAAAAACAATGCCTCCAAAAAACAATCTGTAGTAATACTCAATGAAATTATTACAGAAGTATTACAAAAAATAGCGGAAGATATACAAAATACGGCAACAATCATCTCTACAGACCTAACTGTTGATAGCCAATTTATTGCGATTCACGAATATATTTATAATATTGTTTTTCAATTACTTAGCAATGCTATTAAATTTAGAGATACTAATCGTAGTTTAGAAATAAATATCAAAACATTTACCACAGATACGCATTTGGTATTGGCTATCAAAGATAATGGATTAGGTATGTATGATACTGCTAATTTATTTAGATTATACCATAAACAGCATGAAAATCTTTCGGGCAAAGCATTAGGATTATTTATGGTAAAAGTACAAGTAGATGTATTAGGTGGGCAGATAGAAGTACAAAGTTGTATAGGAGAAGGCACAATGTTTAAAGTGTATTTTACCAAAAAATAAGATAAATTAAATAATATTTTATTAGTAAAATTAAGATATTCTACTATTTCAAAATATATTTTTGGCATTAAAATTATTTTAACCGCCAAGTACGCCAAGTTTACGCAGAGAACACAAAGAAAACTTGAAAAATTAGCAACTTTGCAAACTTTGTATTACTCTTTGCGGATTCTGCGGTTAGATAAAAATAACTGAATTTAGTAAAATTAAGATATTTTACTATTTCAAAATATATTTTTGGCATTAAAATTATTTTAACCGCCAAGTACGCCAAGTTTACGCAGAGAACACAAAGAAAACTTGAAAAATTAGCAACTTTGCAAACTTTGTATTACTCTTTGCGGATT
>JBIKRY010000329.1:0-4992 GCA_044348925.1 Bernardetiaceae bacterium | reverse complement strand
AAAGCAGGAGAATTAGCAAAGGTGTTTCATTGTGATGTATTTGGAAAACGTGAAATAAAATATGATTTTCTTTTAGAAAACTCTTTAAAAACAGTTCCTTATCAAGAATTACCAAATATTGCACCTAATTATTTCTTTGTGCCAAAAGATTTTGAGGAATATAAAAGCTATAATACAGGATTTGTATTGAATGAATTGTTTGTAGAAAATAGTGTTGGAATTGTTACAGCAAGAGATGAATTTACTATTCACTATACAAAAACGGCTTTACAAAATACGATTGAAAGTTTTATCAGTCTTGATGATGAAACTGGAAGGGCTAAATTCAATTTAGGAAAAGATGTGCGAGATTGGCAAGTTAAGTTTGCCAAAAAAGATTTATTAACTCATTATCCAAATAAAGGAAATATTATACAGTTAAACTACCGACCTTTTGATAACAGATGGACATTTTACACAGGAAAATCCAAAGGTTTCCATTGCTATCCTCGTGCAGAAGTAATGCAACATTTTCTAAATCGTGAAAACTTGGGGTTGGTGTTGTGTAAACAATTCAAATCAGGTAATAATTATCAACATACTTTTATCTCAAATACGATGATTGAAAGTTCTCTTGTTTCTAATCGTACAAGTGAAATTACAAGTTTGTTTCCTTTATATCTTTATGAAACTCAACCGAAACCCAAAAAACTCACTCCTTTTAATGAGCAAGAAAAAATAACTTTGACAGCTAAATTAGAACAAGCAAAAGAGCATTATGAACAAATAAGTACATTTTTTTACAAAACTGTTTTACCTTTTTATGAAGCCATAAAAAATTCATCAGAAGAACATACAAAACTATTCGAGGAAAACAAAAGTACTTATGAGGAGGCAAAAGCCACAGTAGAAAAATTAGAGAAACAATTTGAAAAATATGAGAGTGTTACAAATTTGACAACAGAAAGTATTTTTTGTACTGCTATTCGCATACCAAACCTAAACAAAGAAATAGTAGCCCAAATTGCCAAAAAATTAGGCTTAACTTTTACCAATGAAAAAGAAGCAAGCAAAGATACTTTTGCCCCTATTGATTTGTTAGATTACATTTATGCAGTCTTACATTCGCCAACATACAGAGAAAAATACAAGGAGTTCTTAAAAATAGACTTCCCAAAAGTTCCCTATCCAAAAGATGTTACAACTTTTTGGCATTTGGTAAAATTAGGCGGACAAATACGCCAAATCCATTTGTTAGAAAGTCCAACCGTAGAAAATTATATTACACAATATCCTATAAATGGAGATAATGTTGTAAGTAAAGTAAAATATTTTGAAGGAAAAGTCTATATCAACGACACCCAATATTTTGACAATGTGCCTGAAATTGCGTGGAATTTCTACATTGGTGGTTATCAACCTGCCCAAAAATGGCTAAAAGACCGTAAAGAACGTAGCCTTGAATTTGAGGATATTTTACACTATCAAAAAATTATTGTGGCTTTAACAGAAACGAATAGATTAATGAAAGAAATTGATAGGATAGAAATTGAATAAAATAAACTAACAAGTTTTAAACTTTGCAAATCACAGAGGCAAAAACTGCCTCTGTACCCCTTTAAATCCCTGTCCTTCTTTTCTTTTCCACTTTTTTATTACTTTGTAATAAAAAAAATTCAATGCTTAAACGAGCCTTAGCCTTAGAGATTATTCGCAGTTCCAACCCACACAATACTTTTCATCTCGTATTCTTTAGCCAAGAGGGAATAAGACACGAGATAGAAAATGCGTGTTTGGCTTCCAATGTGCATAAAACGCCAAGACATATCAAGAACCAAGATAAAAAGTTTAAGCAAAGTAGCACACAGCCAAATTTAGACGAAACCCTATCAAACCGTTACGACACTTTTAATATTTTCAATACCCTAACCAAAGAAATTCGCAAGGTAAACATAGAATTAATTACCCAAATTAATAAAACAAACATCTGTGTTTAGTTAGTAAGTTAGTAAATTATTAATTAGTAAGTTAGTGAATTATTAGTTAGTAAGTTAGTAAATTATTAGTTAGTAAGTTAAAAATTTACTAACTTACTAATTTACTAATTAATAATTTACTAACTTACTATCTTACTATCTTACTAATTTACTATCTTACTATCTTACTATCTTACTAACTTACTATCTAATTTATGCAAATTCATTATTCCGATACTTCCCACAGTATTTTTGTCTTTCAGTCTTTGCAAACTACCAAAGCACCCGACAAAAACACCCCACAGCCCCAAACTGCAACGGTCAATCCTTCTAATTTGTCCTTATCAGGAAAAATCGTGAATTGGGGTGAAGATAACCTATATCCTCAAAATGTAGTAAAATTAGCGGAAAAGAATGATATTGTACCCTCCACACTCAAAAAGAAAGTGGAGTTATTGGTATCTGCGGGCTATATGATTGGACAATATGAGTATCAAAATGGTAAAAAAGTATTTGTAGAAAAGCAAAATGAGGAGATAGAAACTTTTTTAGAGGACAGCAATATCAACGCCTATTTGCACGAAGCTGCACAAGATTTATATTGGTTTGTCAATTTCTTTCCGCAAATTATTCGAGATGAAAGCACCGACAAAATTATTGGCGTTGCCATTCAAGAGGCTTGTCATTGTCGTTATGCGGTTGCTAATTCAAAAGGACTTATTGACACTTGCTACATCAATGCAAATTGGGAATCGGACAGTTCCGAAACCTCTAAATACGTGCTAACAAATCCAGTTATTGACCGTTATTTTAGACCTGCACAAAGTTTGCGTATGATGAAAGGCACACATTTTATTTATCCTTTGTCTTTTCCTTCGCCAAATGCAAAATATTATCAATTAGAATCTTGGCACGCAGCTATAAAATCGCAATGGCTCACGTATGCCAACCAAATTCCAGAGTTTAAAATGGCTTTTCTTAACAATCAGATGACTATTAAATATGTCATTACGATTAGCAAAGAATATTTTTTGGAGAAATTCAAAACTTGGGACAATCCCGAAACCACAGATGAACAACGTAAAGCGTGGCAAAAAGAAGTAGTCAAAGAAATAGACGACTATTTAACAGGGTCAAAAAATGCAGGAAAATCTACTTTTGTACCTGCCCATTTTGACGAATTGAGTGGCAAATTAGCCAAACATATTCTTATTGAACCCTTAGAAGAAAAAACCAAATCAGACGGCAAATACATAGAAGATGGACAAGATGCCAATGCCCATTTATTGTATGCTTTGGGAGTTCCTGCATCTTTGCTCGGCAATTCACCAGATGCCAATAAAATGGGTGGCGGTGGTGGTTCGGATATTATGGCAAGTTTGAAAATGTATTTGTACACTTGTCAAACCCATGCAGAATTGATTTTAGAAGTTTTCAACCGTTTAATTTTTCCTTACAACGGTTGGGATAAATGGGTAATTAAACTCAAAAGCCCTGAATTTCCAGCTTTGCAGGATATTCCACCCAATCAAAGAAACAACGTAGAAAAATTAGTAAATTAGTAAGTTAGTAAGTTAGTAAGTTAGTAAATTAGTAAGTTAGTAAATTACTAAGTTAAAAATTTACTAACTAAAAACTTACTAACTAAAAACTTACTAACTAAAAATTTACTAACTAAAAACTTACTAACTAAAAACTTACTAATTTACTAACTAAAAAACCGTGTTTTTCCAAACCGACACCGACATTCGCTATGTATTGCCTGTTTCCAATGGCTTTCATTTGACAACCATAAGCTCCTATCTTTTGCGAGCTGATTATTCTTTTATCCAAAAAGAACTTATCGGAACTGTGTTGTATAAGGCTTTGAAACAGGAATATTTGGCAAATGATTATACAGCACCAAGCCGACAAGAAGCCGTTGCGTTATTGCAAATTGCCTCAGCTTTTTATGCGTATGCCTTGTATATTCCTTTGTCTGGAGTAATTTCTTCAGATATTGGTTTGCACGTTAAAGAAAATACAGAACATCGAATAGCTTACCAATGGAAAGAAGTAAAAACCGAAGCACAGGCTTATCAAGTAGCTTTTGAATTTGCAGAAAGGTTGTTGGAATTTTTGGAAACAAATATTACAGATTTTCCAGAGTTTGAAAACTCCACCAATTACACAGTCTATAAAACTTCACTCATCAAAACCGTAGATGAATTTTCGGACTATATCAACATCAATAACAGTAGATTATTGTTCAAAAGATTGCAAAAACCCATTGCCTTATTCCAACAAAAAAGCCTTACAGCTTTGTTAGGCGTGAGTTTAGCACAAGAAATTTTAACGCAGTTAGTAGATGATAGTTTGACAAATGCTAACAAATTGCTTTTGCCTTATTTAAAAGAATATTTGGCTTACAGTGTTTTTGCGGATAATGTGTTGTTATTGCCCATTGCTTTTGACAACAATGGAATGTACCACACAGCACCCAAAAACCAACAAATCAATAGCAATGACAAAACTATTCCCGACAATCATTTGACTTTTCTCAAAAGCAATTATGAAAAAAAGGCAGCAGCCACGCAAAAAGAATTGATAGACTTGCTCAACAAATTTGCTACAAATTACCCAAGTTTTGCCACTGAAAGTAACTTTTATCGCAAAATAGGAACAAGCACCTCCATCAATTCCGCAGAATCAAAATCATTCTTTTTTTAAACTGTAGCATAGGCTTTAGCCTGTGCAAATCCTGTTAATCCTGTTATGAATAAAATCTATGTTGTAGGCTTCAGTTATCCAGTGCCAGCCAACTATTTCGAACTATCAAAAAAAGAGCTAAAAGCACTTACAAACTTACTTTATGAAAGTTGCCAACTTCCTAAAACCAAATTTTTAATAGGTTTATTGCAAATCATTTTGCCAAAAAACATTGTGGTAAAAACCTATTTGTATTGGTTTTTATACACCGAGTTTCAATTTATTACAAAGTTGGTACAATGGATTTTTTATGACAAAAAACATTTATTAAGCAATACAGGCGACATTC
>JBIKRY010000068.1:0-17440 GCA_044348925.1 Bernardetiaceae bacterium | reverse complement strand
CAGATACTTCGTTCAAAAAAGCAGTATATGGTTCTTTCAAATATGCAGCAATGGCAGAATTGAAAAAATTGGGTGCTGATGGCGGTGATGGTGAGATGCCTGTAGAAGAAGAACAAAGCGGAGAAGACGACAAATAACATCTTTTGGCAAAACCAACAAATTTTAAGATAAAACGATAAATACTGTTAAAGAAAACCCACAACCTTGTAAGTTGTGGGTTTTTTATTAGCTTTGTCGAAAATCTTTTTTAGGAGTACCAGAAGTTAAGAAACTTGTAAGATAGATTTTTGCCTTTATAGTAAGTTATTGATTATCAAATAATTACGAGCCTATTATTACGCATAAAATTTATTTTATTATTACTACATTTGCTACCCAGTTTATTTTACGTATGAAATTAATAGACAAATATATTTTTACAAAATTTTTACAAACCTTTTTCTTTGTAGTTTTAATCATCAATTTGATTGTTTGTGTGATTGATTATACCGAAAAAGTGAATGTTTTTTTGAACAAAAAAGTAAGTTATTCAGAAATATTTGGAGATTATTACCTCAATTTTGTGCCTTACTTGACTAATATGTTGAGTCCAATAACTGTTTTTATTGCCACAGTTTTTATTACAGCACGTTTGTCTGCACGTACCGAAATTATTGCTATTTTGGCTTGTGGCGTAAGTTTTCGCCGTTTGTTAGTGCCTTATTGGGCTGCGTCCTTTATTTTAGCTATTTGTACTTTTATCTTAACAGGTTGGATAATTCCAAATGCCAACAAAACAAGAGTAGCCTTTGATATCAAGTATTTTAAGGGTAATTTTTCGTATGATGAACGAAATATTCACGTAAAAGTAGCACCCAATACATACGTCTATATGCAAAGTTATAACAACCAAGCCCGCATCGGTTATATGTTTACTTTAGAATATTTGCGAGATAATCAGTTAGAACAAAAACTTTCTGCCGAAAGAATAGAATGGGATAGTGTAAAAACCGTTTGGCGAATTCCAAATTACAAAATTCATACCTTTATGGGAGATGAAGAAACTGTAAAAGGAGGCACAAATATGGATACAGTATTGAATCTTCGCCCAAAAGATTTTGAGAGTAAACACTTATTGCACGAAACTTTAACCCTAAATGAATTAGATGATTATATTGAGGAGCAATTAAGCAGAGGAAATACGCAAGTAGGTATTTATGTGGTCGAAAAATATGAAAGATATACATATCCCTTTGCTATTATGATTTTGACTACGATGGGAGTAATTGTATCGGCACGCAAATCTCGACAAGGTACAGGCATGATGATTGCCATTGGATTTATGCTTGCTTTTGTGTTTATTATTTTTGTGCGAATGAGTAGAAGTATGGGGCAGGCAGGGTCTATAGAACCATTAGTGGCTGCGTGGTTGCCAACGGCTATTTTTTCGGTTATTACAGGGTTTATGTATAGAACTGTGCCAAGATAACGAATGTAAGTGGCATAGCAACTACCTATTCGCCTGAAGGTGTATAAAATTGATAAATATAACTAAAAATGTTAGTTATTTTACAGAAACAGAGCCTACGAAATTTGGTTTATTTACCTTCGCATTACTATTCCCTTTGTTTGAAGGCGAATGTATGGTTACGAGGTAACTTACATTAACTACACAATTTACAGCAAAATAATCAAAATACGATACAAATGCTTAGTGTTTTTTGGTAAAAAATATGTAGTTTTGTAGTGTTTTAAAATATTTTTTGTTGGGAAATGGCAATTTAAAATTACTAAACTATGATAATTACTAAATTTTATAATTTAATAAATAGTGAATTATTAGAAATTTTGCAGAATAATACCTCTGACGAAAGAATGAAACAACATAAAGATATAGCACAAAATAAAGGCTATGCTTTTATGATTTGGTTCTTGCGGTTTTATGGACAAAAAGATTTCTATAAATCTTACATCACTGATGGCAAAGATGATAGTTCTTGCGATATTATTTTCTCTAACAAAGATATTCAAGGGAAAGATATTTTTTATGTGGTGCAATCAAAAGTAATTAACCTTACTGTAAACGAAAATAATGAGTTAATAAAAAGTAAAGATATTATAATCAATGAAGATACTTTTCCCAAAATAAATAAAGAGGAGTTTGTTAATGTGCTTAATGATTTTCAAGTCGTATTAAGTAGAGAAAAGACGTTGGGAAAAAATGAAAATTTTAATCAAAAGTATGCAGAATTAAAAAAGCATTTGGAAAACAACGGTAAAGTAAAATTTATTTTTTTCACTTTGGCAAATGCTAATGTAGAAATTACAGATTCTATTGCTGCATTTAACAAAAATTATTCGCCTAATATTAGCTTAGAAGTCATTGATATAGAGAGGCTTAGAAAAGATTATATTGAGTTTAAGTATAAGGAAATTATTACAGGCAATCCTTTAGAGTATAATTATATTGCTGAGGATAGTGTTATTAAGTTGGATATAGAAAGATTTGCAAATACCCAAAGAGATATTTTTGAGTTTGAAGGTCGTGCAAAAGCCGTTTCTTTCTTATTAAAGCCTAAAACTATTCACACACTATTTAAAAAATATAAATTTAGTTTGTTTTTTAAAAATGTAAGAAATCCCATACATAGGTCTAATTATAACCAAAAAATTATAGATACTTTATTAAAAAAGCCAGACTCTTTTTGGTATTTTAATAATGGAATAACTGCAATTACCAAAATTCTACCTGATGTAGGAGTTCATGCTCAAAAAATTACGATTGAAGGAGTACAAGTTATCAACGGGGCACAAACTATTTATTCTGTCTATTATGCTTACGAAAATGCAACCTATATGCAACGCAAAGCTATGGACGTATATGCAAAAATAGCTGTCCGTTTGATAGGTTCGAGTGATGAAGAATTTAATTTGCAAATTACTCGTTATACGAATATGCAAAATCCACTACATGACAGAGATTTTTGGGCAAATGATGATATTCAACAAAAATTGCAAAATGAATCTTTTGCTACAAATATTTGGTATGAAAAAAGACGTGATGAATTTCGTTTAAGTGAAGAAGAACAAGAAAAGTTAGGAATAAGTATTATTCCTAATGAAAATTTTATTGCAGAATATGTTTCATTTCATTTGCAAAACCCTTTTTATGCTATTGCAAGAAGAAATGATTTTTTTATATCAAGCAAAGATAACACAAATGGCTTGTATGAAGACATTTTTAATAGCAACAAAATAAAATTTGAAGATGTATATGCGTCTGTACTTGTTTGGAATACACTAATGAAAATATCAAAGTTAAAGCAACCACTTGATATTCTTGGAGCAGGTTTATTAGCCACAACTACAGCCATTTCTAAAATAGTGATGCAAAAATATTTTGCCCTTATAAAACCAAATGAAAATGGTAAAAACATGAATATTAGTCGTCATATTATCAAAATATATAAGACTAATCATGAAAAAGATAGAATAGAATTTGGGCAGTTGTTAAGATATGCAGAAATTTTGGTAGAGGAAAAACTTGAAAAAAATAATATGGATACGTTTGCAATATTCGAAGAACAAGCAATAAAAATGATAACCTCACAAGCCTTTTATGACACTTTTGCTGAACAAGTGCAAAAAAGTGAATTAGATATTGCAGCTATTCAAGCTATTGAACTTAAATAAATAAAGAAATATAGTAATTTTATTATAAATGTGCAACAAGTTATTACCAGTGGTGATAGTAAAATTTATGAAATCTTTGTAAGGTATAATAGCAATAGCACGCCAATAAATGCACAAGAATTTTAATTAAAAGGTTACAACTTTGCGATTTAAACTTTAATTATAATGAATTACAAACAAATTTCTCTAACTGATATTAGTAATTGGATAATCAAGAGGCAGTTTAATACAGGAGGTACTCGTGAGAAGTTTTTTTGCCAAAATCCAAAAAGTAATGTAGAATATTTTTTTAAACAGTCTATGTTTAAAGAAGGAAAAGATGGTAAAGAAGGCAAAGATTACAAATTTGAGTTTTGGTCAGAAGTTATAGCAAGTAAATTAGGACAGTGTTTAGGATTTGAAATGGTGGATTACAATGTTGCCATTTATGAAAATAAGATAGGTTGTCTTTGTCCTTCTATGTTGAAACCTGATAGTTTTGAAAATTTGGAAGAAGGAGTAAACTATTTAATAGCAAAAAATAGAAATTTAATTCCAGAGCTAAATCAAGACAAAAAAGCTTCAAAGTTTTACACTTTTGACTTAATAGAGCAAGCATTTGAATTTCATAAATTTAATGAGCATTTGCCAAAAATTATAGAACTTATTATTTTTGATACAATTATCTCAAATGGAGATAGGCATCAAGAAAATTGGGGATTTATTACTAAAATGGTACATGAAGAAAGAAAAACAGCATTTTTCTCACCTATTTATGATAGTGGCAGCAGTTTAGGACGTGAGTTAAGTGAAGAAAAAATAGTTTCTATGTTAAAAAATGAAAATCAACTTAATTCTTATATTGACAAAGGAGTGTCTGAAATACGTTGGGAAGAAGGAAACAAAAAAATTTCTTTTTTTGAATTAGTAAAAAAACTACTCTTTAAATATCCGAATGAAACCACAACATTTATCACAAAAGTATTAGATAATTATGATAAAAAACAAGTTGATGAAATGATACAACTTGTAGATAAAGATGTTCCTGATGAATTTAGTGAGTATAAACTTAGTGATTTGCGTAAACAATTTATATCAAAACTGATAGATTTACGTATTAATAAATTACAACAAACCTTTAAAAATTATGCAAATTCAAAAGATATATCTTAGTTGGCGTTTAGGCAAAGGTAAAGAACGAAGATTAGTAGGAACTTTACAAAGGCTTACTAATGGCTTTTCGTTTCATTATAATGAAGAAGCATTGAAACAGGCACAACAAGAAGGGTTTGCTAATTATGTGGCTTTTCCAGATACTGCAACAGTTTATACAGAGGGAGTTATTGAGGTTTTTTCAAGAAGATTAACTCAAAAAAGTCGTGCAGACAGTAAATACTTCTTTGAGTTTTGGCACGCAAATCAAGCAGAATATGATGATTTTGATAAATTGGCATTAACACAAGGAGCATTGCCTACTGATAATTTTGAATTCTTGGCAGATTATAAACCACAAAAAGATTTTATGTTTGTTACAGATATTGCAGGTTTATCTCTATCAAAGTTACCACCAAATATAATTAAATTAGGAGATATATTAACCTATAAGTTAGAAAGTTATCAAACAGATGAATATGCTGTAAAAATAATGAAAGATAAAACTTTTATAGGTTATATAAAACGTGGACACAACCAATTTTTTCACAATTTAAAGGATTTACAACCTTTGATTACGGTGAAAGATGTTGATTATAATGGTGTTATTAAGCAAATTTTTATAGATGTAAAACTCTAATTGGAAATTGAATTTAAACTCAACAAATGAAATACTTTATCATAGATTTTGACAGCACCTTTACGAAGGTCGAAGCACTTGATGTATTAGGCGAAATTAGCCTTGCAGATAGCGAAATGAAAGAGGAAAACCTCGAAAAAATCAAAAATATCACCAATGCAGGTATGGCAGGTGGTATTTCTTTTAAACAATCTCTAGAACAAAGGCTAGATTTATTGCACGCCAACAAAAAACATTTGCCTTTGCTCATCAAAAAACTCAAAGAACAAGTTTCGGAATCTATCAAAAGAAATCGTGCATTTTTTGAACAATATGCCGACAATGTACTGATAATTTCGAGTGGTTTCAAAGAATTTATTGAGCCTATTGTTACCGAATATGGCATAAAACCCCAAAATATTTATGCCAACGAATTTAAGGAAGATGCCAATGGTAATTTAGTTTCTTTCAATCCCGAAATTTTATTATCGCAAGACAATGGAAAAGTAAAATTGTTGCAAGCCTTAAATTTGCAAGGTGATGTTCACGTAATTGGTGATGGTTATACAGATTATGAAATTCGCAAGGCTGGTTTGGCAGTGAAATTTTATGCTTTTACTGAAAATGTTATTCGTGATATTGTTGTGGAAAATGCAGATTATGTAGCACCAACTTTTGAAGAAGTGCTGTATATCAACAAGTTACCAATGGCAGTTTCTTATCCCAAAAACAGAATTAAGGTTTTAATTTTGGAAAATATAGACAAAGAAGCCACAAAACTTTTCAAAAACGAAGGTTATCAAGTCGAAATAATTAACTCTGCTTTAGACGAAGAAGAACTTTGTGAAAAAATCAAAGATATTTCTGTTTTGTGTATTCGTTCAAAAACCGAAGTTACCAAAAAAGTGCTTGAAAATGCAAGTCGTTTAATGGCAGTTGGTGCTTTTTGTATCGGCACTAACCAAATTGATTTGAAAACTTGCCAAGAAAAAGGTATTGCCGTATTTAATGCACCATACTCTAACACACGCAGCGTAGTGGAATTGGCTATTGGCGAAATTATTATGCTTATGCGTAATATTCCTGACCGTACTGCCGAAATGCACGCAGGTATTTGGAGTAAAACTGCAACAGGTAGCTTTGAAGTACGTGGCAAAAACTTAGGAATTATTGGTTATGGCAATATCGGAACACAACTTTCTGTGGTAGCTGAGGCTTTGGGCATGAAAGTGTTTTACTATGATGTGATAGACAAAATGCCTTTAGGAAATGCTACGCAATGCAAAACTTTGAAAGAATTGCTAAATATTTCAGATGTTGTAACCTTGCACGTTGATGGTCGCAAGACAAATGCAAATATGATTGGTGAAACAGAATTTAAGGAAATGAAAGATGGCGTAATTTTCTTAAATCTTTCTCGTGGACATATTGTGGATATTTCTGCAATGACTGCCAATTTAAAATCTGGAAAAATTGCAGGTGCAGGAGTCGATGTATTTCCATACGAACCAAAAAATAACAAAGAGGAATTTGTTAATGAATTGCGAGGAATGAAAAACGTCATTCTTACGCCACACATTGGCGGTAGCACAGCCGAAGCACAATTTAATATTGCAGCTTTTGTTCCTGATAAAATGATTAGTTACATCAATACAGGAAACACTTTCCATTCGGTAAATTTCCCAGCTATTCAGTTGCCAAAATTGGAAAATGCACATCGCTTAATTCACGTACACCGCAACGTATCGGGTATTTTGGCACAAATCAACAACAGTTTGGCAAAACATGGCGTAAATATTATGGGGCAATATCTCAAAACAAATGACTTAATTGGTTATGTAATTACGGATATTGACAAAAAATATGACGAGGCTGTAATGAAAGATTTGAAAGAAATTGAGAATACGATTAAGTTTAGGGTGTTGTATTAAAAAAGTGCTTGCAAGTTCAACTAATAATTTGTTGAACTTGCAAATTTAGTTAAATTTGGCTTTGTTTAGAAAATAAGTTTTGAGTATGGCTAATTTTAAAGTTCGAGATGAATATTTTAGAGTAGCACAAAGGCATTTAGCTGTGTGTAAGGAACTACAAGAAAGAATAGAAGTCTTCGAGAAAAAAGAGAAGTCTAATAGTTCTTTGTCTGAAAGTGAAATACTGCTTAAACATCAACTATTGTGTGATTTGTATTATTTAGCAGGATATGTGATTGAATGTACCTATTGTATGGTTATTTTTCATCATTTCCCTAATATAGACGAAAAAAAATTACTTGTTGCACAAGCAAATAGTGTGGGCATAAATAATATATCTTTCAAAAAATTGACCAATAAAAATGATACTCAACAAGAAACATTTGTTATTGTGGATTCTAATCATAGGCTAAATCTATTTAAAAAAGTATTTACACCTGATTATCTCAATATAGAAAATCCAATCAGAGAAAATCTATTTGAAAGACCAGAGTGTAAAAACTTATTTCACCAATATGAAGCAGAAGTAAGATATGCCAAAACAGAACTACCTATTCTAAAAAAGCATATAAAAGTGGAAAAAATATTTAAGCTTTTAGAAGCAGCCGAAATAAATTTTAAAAATTGCAATGCTTATCACCCCAGATAATAACAACGAAAAATGAAACTTGTCAAAGAATTTATTACAAAACTATCAAATCAATTAAATAATTGGTTGGGTTCAAAAATTTTGGATTATAAGATTATTGTTCAGGTAGATGCTACTTTGGAACTTCGATTGTTAGTAGCTAACGAATTTGAAGAAAGTGAATTATTTAGCCTAACAGATTTCAAAGGCTGTGAAAACATTATTTTAATTACTCAAATTTCCGCAATAGAATTTGGTGAAAATGAATATAATAACAATGAAACAAAAATTTATTACAATCATCGCAGACGTTTTTCTCGTTTAATAAAACCTAATAACAATATATTTAGTGAAGACGAAAAAGAAAATCTACCACCTATCATTACTTTTTATAGTTACAAAGGAGGTTTAGGTCGGACAACAGCCTTAGCTTGTTTTGCTGCGTATATGGCAATGACAAAAAACAAAAAAGTTGTAATTGTAGATTGTGATTTTGAGGCACCAGGGTTCTCTAACGGGAATTATTTTTTTGTAGATAATCGTAAAAAAGTTTGTGGGGTAGTGGAATATTTATTGGATAAAGATTTTTTGGCTCACCAAACCCAAAAACCTAATTTACAAGAATATGCTTATACCGTTGATACTTCTTTTACAAAAGGAGGTTCGAATGGAGAAGGCGAAATTTATATTATTCCTTCTGGAAACACCAAAGACGAAGAAACCTATTTAGAATCCTTAGCAAGAATAGATTTTGCGTATGATTTGAAAGGTTTTATAGCAGATATTCAAACAACTTTTGAACTTACACCTGAAAATGGTTTAATTTTATTTGATTCTCGCACAGGTTTTAATGATACTTTTGCTGCACTTGCCGAAGTATCAGAAACTATTGTTGGGCTATTTGGTGTCAATCAACAAAATGAAGCAGGGATTGAGTTTTTTGTAAAGCATTTTTTAGAAACTACTGACAAAAACATATTTTTTATTAAAGGTTTAACTAATAATGCCAAAAAAGAAACAAAAAGATTGGAAGAGATTTTAAAGAAGTTTGGAGGAGATGAAATTATCATTAGGTATATAAACTCGGAAGAAGACCGCAATGATGTAAATGAATCCAAAAAACCACTTTGGATTTCTCATATTTTGAATTATCCAATGTTACAAAATCTTGGAATTTTAGAAACAAAAAAAGAAAAAAGAACCGAAGATGGCAAGGACTATGAAATAGAGAATCTAATTCCTATTGTAGATAAAGAAGAATTTAAAGATTTTCTTATTTCTATTGAAAAGGAAAGAGATGCTACAAATATGTGGGCTTTTTTTCCTAAAATAGCTAAATCTGTTGAAAAAAAAAAGCCTGAAATTACAAAAATAGGAGTTGAAAATATAGAAGTTTCGCAACTGCCACCTATTGTAAAAGTTTCTAATACATTGTCTATTGAGCAAAAAATAGCACAATGGCAACAAGATGCAAGTGTAGAAAGAATGTTTCAACTCAAATTTGAGTTTTTAAAAACAATTACTTCCCCATTACCACAAGCAGAAAATCAGGCACAAGAGAATATTGTTAGTTCCTTTTATTTTAGGGCTGTGATGCGTGATATTTTTAAAAAAGATAAATTTATTGTTACAGGCGGCAAAGGTTCGGGTAAAACCTATTGGTATCGTATTTTAGAAGAAAAAAATATCATAACAAAAAGTTTATTAGAAAGAATTTGCCAATTAGAAAACAAAAAAAGAGATAAATATATTTTTGTTAATGTTGTTGATGTAAATAACTTACAAAAAATCAGCAGTATTTATACGCATTCGGACAAGTTTGAAAAAAAACACTATGCAGCTTTTTGGTTGTTGTATGCACATTATAGCATTTGTACACATACGAGTATAAAAAGTTTTTTTGTTTCAAAATATATTCAAAACGGAGTAAATTTTGATACTTGGATTAAACATTTTTTACAAGCTAATTTAGAATTTACGCCAGCCTATGAAGAAATCAGCAAAGAATTGTATGAAATAAATGAAAAATTAAAGGAATTAAAAAAGGAAATTATAATTTCTTTTGATGGATTGGATAAAATAGTGGAAACTAAAAATTGGCGAATAGCCATTTCTCCTTTGCTTAATTTTTGGGAAAGAAATGGAAATTTGAGTAATTTTTTACCTAAAATCTTTATTCGTGCCGATTTATTTAATACCGAAAAAATAGAAATCAATAATTTTCTTGGCGTTAAAAGTTATGCAACTTTAGATTTGTCTTGGACAAAAGAGGAATTATTTGCCTATTTTTTTACCACTGTTTTAAACCAAGAAAAAAATAGAGATTTGTTTTTTCATTATTTGGTATGTGCCGAAAAAAATAATTATGAGGCAAAAGCAAATGAAATTATTGTAGACATTTCAAGACAATTTGAAAGTGAAATAAAACAGATAGCACCTATAAAAGATGAAATGCAGAGGTTAGCTACTTTGTTTTTTGGAGAAAGAGCAGATTTTTGGGGCAATAATAGTTTTAAATACCCTACAAGTTATGATTGGTTTGTTGATAATTTACAAGATGCACTTGGAGAAACAAGTTTAAGGGCTTTTTGGGAACTAATTGTCTTGGCAACCAAAGGAGAAAGTTCAAATATGAGTACAAAGGTGTCAAAAAATAATTCAGAAATTTATTTTAAAGAAAATTATAAAAGTATCTTTGAAAGCTGGGGGAAAACAGCAAAACCTCGCATATCAACAGTCTATCCTCTTATAGAACCTCGTTTTTATACTTGGAAAGGGCATAGAGAGGAAGCTGCAAAACAGTTTATAGAAGACCTAAAAAGTGAAGAAGGTAATGCAGCCTTGAAAGAATTAATAGATTTTTTTACAGTAGATTTAAAAGAATCAGAAAGAAGATATAATTATTTGCACGCAGAATTTGACAATCTTATGCAAAGATTTTTGCAACAAGAATTTGCGAAAGGTGGAGGAAACATCAAAAAAATAGCCTCTAATGAAAAAGATAGCAAGGAGGTTATTTTGTGGCTTGTTAATAATGGTATTGTTAAAAAAGCCATTACAGACTATGGAGATAACACTAAATATATTTTCCCTTACTTCTACCGAAGTTTATTTAGTTTGAACTAAAAATTACAAATACGATTAAGTTTAGGGTGTTGTATTAACAGAATAGATTTAAACCTAATATTTCTTTGAGAAATGTTAGGTTTAAATTACCGAAAAACTATTACATATAATTTTATTATATCTATGAAAATCCATAAACTAAGAATACAAAACTTCAAAGGTTTTGAAGATAAAGAATTTATATTTGACCCTCAATTTAATGTTTTAATTGGAGATAATGGGACAGGGAAAACAAGTATCTTAAAAGCTATTGCCTTTATTTTAGAACCTTATTTATATCCATTCAAAGACCTTAAAGATAAAAAAGCAGGGTTTGATAGGATTTATGATGTAAGAACCATAGAAAATTTTTCCTATTATCCTGTGCAGCTTTCTGCTGAACTTGTTATAGCAGATAACGAATATAGTTGCAATAGAAAATGGGAAGATGCAACAGTTTACAAATTTGAAAAAACAGTAGAAGCAGCAAAACTTATAAAAAATTCAGAAAAATTATACAAAGATATAGAGCATAAGAAAAAAGTAGATTTGCCTGTCATTGCTTTATATAGTATTGGGCGAATTTTTGGGAAAAAAACAACAACGGCATTAGCACCAAATGATACAACCAAATCTATATTTTTTAGAGGTTATAGCAAGTGCCTTGATTCCACTCGCAAAGTAACAGAAACCTATATAGAATGGTTTGCAGGTTATCAAGCTATGTTAAATCCTCCCATAGAAAATCCAGAGTTTAAAGAAAGTGAAACTTTAAATCCTGATTTATATTATGCAGTAAAAGAGGCTATTGCAGACTGTATTGAAAATTGGGAAGATGTTGTTTATCAATTTATTGGTTATAAAGATTTGGTTGGTTGGGTAAATGAAAATGGCAAAAAGTATCGTAAACCCTTTAAACATCTGAGTGATGGACAAAAAAACATGGTAGGTTTAGTAGCAGAATTAGCTTATCGTTGTGTTACGCTGAATCCGCATTTGGGTAGAGATGCAGTCAAGAAATCGCAAGGTATTGTGTTAATAGACGAAATAGATTTGCATTTGCACCCAAAATGGCAACGTCATATTGTCGCAGATTTAAAAAAAATATTTCCTTGTATGCAGTTTATTGTTACGACACATTCACCGTTTATTGTGCAGAGTTTGAAGGCGGAGGAGTTGATAGTTTTAGACGAAAATGTAGAAATTGGTAATGACCCTATCAAGCGTAGTGTAGAAGAAATTACAGCTATGGAAATGGGCTTAGAAGGTTTGGAAAGAAGCCAAAAGTTCCAAGAAATGTTAGAAACTGCCAGCCGTTATTTTGAACTAATAGCCGAAGGTAAAAATAGTAAAAATGATAAAAAAGTAGCTGAACTTCGCCAAGAATTAAATGAATTGGAAAGTCGTTATAGTGAAGATGCTGCTTTTGTGGCTTTGTTGCAAGCTGAACGTAAATCTGCTAAACTTTAAAATATTTCTGTTATGCGACCTATAAAAAAACTTGTCATTGGAGATACAATAAAAATAGATGGAAAAGATGTTGTGATTAAGGAAAATTATAATGACTATAGAAAGTCTTTGCCTATTTTAGAAGCTAATTTAGGGCAATATTGTTCTTATTGCGAAGTTTTTTCATCTGATACAGAAGTAGAACATATTATTTCACAACATCAAGACAGTAGTTTGGAAACTAAATGGAATAATTTTTTAATAGCTTGTGGAAGATGTAATGGAGGTGGCAATAAAAGTAAGAAGCCCGTTGATTTGGATAACATCTATTTTCCACATACCCACAATACTTTTATGTGTTTTGTATATTTGGAAGGTGGCGTTGTTTTAGTAAATCCTATACTTACAAAGTGTGAACAACAAAAAGCAGAAAACTTAATGAATTTAGTTGGTTTAGACAAATATCAGGGCAATCCTAAATATCCCAAATTAAACCCTAATGATAAACAATGGAGATTTAGGCGTGAGGCTTGGGAGTGGGCAGATAGGTATGAAAAAGATTATGTAGCAAAGAAAAGAACAGTAAATGATATAACAGATTTTGCAATGCAAAAAGGCTTTTTCTCCATTTGGTTTACTGTTTTTCAAGACCATGATGACGTAAAAAAAGCCCTAATTGAAAAATTTACAGGCACTGCGGCAGAATGTTTTGACGCAAGCAACCATTATGCACCAATCAAAAGAACAGCAGAAATGTAAGTATGGCAATATCAGGCAAGTTATTAGGAGTTTGTTTACTGTCCAAAGCATAGTCTATTTTATCAGTGGTAGACACAATAGCAAGCAAACTTACTTCCAAGCCTTTCATACTTTTTGCTGATAATCATTCCACAAACTCCCAAATGAGTCGTATGATGACCACTTTTAGGAATAAAACTTGCATCAAGACAAGCCAACAACACCTCATTTTGCTCGCAATAGTAGCCAATGAGTTGTTGATTAAAGTCTAAGCAATCAAAATTTTTGTCATAGTTACGCCAAAAACTTAGTTCATTGTGCCTGCTCCAACGAGCCATATTAGTAAAGTTTTTTCGACTACGAGCCGATAAAAGTACAAAAACTAAATTGGATAAAAATTTAACCAAACTTTTGTTTGATTAAGCCATTTTGCCTATGATTGTATTGAAAATTATTTTTGTTTTCAAAAAGTATTCCATTTGTCTTGTAATTACAAAGTAAGGGATACTTTTTTAGTTGAAAATAATTGACTCAAAATGTACGGACTATTGAATTAGAACTCTATGTATTACTGAGAAGTTCAGCAATTCCCACTTTGACAATTTATTTCAATTTTACCATTTCGGGATTTGCCAACTCTTGGTAGAGTTGTGCGAAATTTTCACAGGATTTGAAGAAAAAATATAGTTCTGCTATAAAATAAGGGCTTTTTTAGGGATAAAACTTTACCATTGAATTGCCAAAGTGGGAATTGCTGTGAGAAGTTATCTAAATTTATAAATAATTGATAATCAAATAGTTAAATAAAAATATTACAAAATATTCTATGAAAAACTTTTTAGCTTTTCTTTTCTTTGCTATCCTTACAAGTGCATTAGTATATGTATTGAATACCAAAATTATGCTTGTGCCTCCTGTGGGAAAATTGCTGAATCCATTTGGAGGTTTTTGGCAAAATGCTGAAAATGAGCATATTAATTTCCAAAAACAAGTAAAAATAGGAGGGTTGCAAGGCAAAGTTACTGTGCAATATGACCAACGAATGGTGCCACATATTTTTGCGGAAAATGAAGGAGATTTGTTTATGGTGCAAGGTTTTGTAACAGCACAACATAGACTTTGGCAGATGGAATTTCAAACGATGGCTGCCGCAGGAAGAATTTCGGAAATTATAGGCACAAAAGGTATTCATTATGACCGTTATCAACGCCGAATAGGTATGGTATATGGAGCAGAAAAATCTTTGGATACGATGCTCAAAAACCCAGCCACAAAACTCTTGTTAGAGAGTTATGCAAAAGGCGTAAATGCCTATATACAAAGTTTGCAAGAAGCAGATTTGCCAATAGAATATAAATTATTAGATTACAAACCTGAAACTTGGACTACGCTGAAATCAGCTTTACTACTCAAATCTATGTCTTATAATTTGAGTGGTGCAGAAAAAGACTTCGAATATACTAATTTTTTGCAATTATATGGCAGAGAAATGACAGATTTATTGTTTCCCGATTTTGCAGATGGGCAAGTGCCTGTGGTAGATAAAAGCCCAAAAATAGCTACAGATTCTCCAACTTCCAACTCAAAAAAAACTACCAATCAAATAGCAGTAGCAGATATGGGTACAGATTCTTGGAATTTTGTGCCATTAGCGGTGCAAGAACCTAAAGAAAAATATACACCAGAATTGTATTTGCCAAATCGTGCTTTTGCACCAAATCCCGATAATGGTAGCAATAATTGGGCTGTGTCGGGCAAAAAAACTGCATCGGGCTACCCTATTTTGTGTAATGACCCGCATTTGGAACTCAATTTGCCTTCTATTTGGTATGAAGTGCAATTACATTGCCCGACAATCAACAGTTATGGGGTGAGTCTTCCTGGAACTCCTGCAATTATTATTGGGTTTAATGATTCGATTGCTTGGGGAGTTACCAATGCAAAACGTGATGTAATGGATTGGTATAAAATCAGATTTAAAGACGAAAAAAGAGAGGAATATTTGTATGATAAAACTTGGCAACAAGCAAGCAAAAAAATAGAAATAATAAAAGTACGTACTGCCTTTAGTGTAGAAAATCCGTTGGCAAGTTTGCAAAAAAAGTTTACAGAAATAGTAGATACCGTAATCTACACCCAACATGGTATGGTAACATACGACCAAAATTATTACCAAAAAATTACTAAAGATACCACACAAAATATTACAAAAGATAGCACACAAAAACAAAATTTTGCTTTGCGTTGGATTGCCCATGACGGTGGTAATGAATTGCAAACTTTTTATGCCCTTAACAAGGCAAAAAATTATACAGATTTCCAAAATGCTTTGGAAAAATATGCTTGTCCTGCCCAAAATTTTGTGTTTGCTTCTGTCCAAAATGATATTGCAATGCAAATACAAGGCAAATTTCCAGCAAAATGGCAAGAACAAGGCAAATTTATTTTAGACGGTGCAGAGCCTACACATACTTGGCAAAAATATATTCCAACGCCACACTTAGTCAAAGAAAAAAATCCCATTCGTGGTTTTGTATCTTCTGCTAATCAACACCCTGTAGACAAAACCTATCCATATTATACGTTTGATTACCATTACGAATATTACCGAAATAGACGCATAAATAATGTATTAGATACTTTGACAAAAATAGATGTTGCAGCTATGATGAAATTGCAAAATGACAATTTTAATTTGGTGGCTGCCGAAAATTTGCCCTTTTTGCTCGAGCAGTTAGACCTTAATACCATTAGTTATGCCGAAAAAAAAGGATATGAGGAATTAATTCGTTGGAATTATTATAATGATGCAAAATTATTAGCACCTATCTATTTTGAGGAATGGATAAATACGTTGTTACAAATGGTTTATGCAGACGAGTTTGCTATGTCGCTTGTGCTATTGCCCGAACCCGACAAATACGTAGTTTTGCAATTACTTCGCAAACAAACTTTAATGTCTTTTTGGGATAACAAAACAACTTCGTTGCGAGAAACACCACAAATGTTGGTGCGTATGGCATTTGCAACAGCAGTTGCCAAAACCCAAACTTGGAAGCAACAAATTAGTGTACAAGAAGATAAATTGCCTTTTTGGGCAAATTACAAAAAATCAAGTGTAGAACATTTGGCAAAAATACCTGCGTTTAGTGAATTTTTTATGCAAACAGGTGGATACAAAAGTGCAGTGAATGCCTCCAGCAAAAGGCACGGCGTATCGTGGCGAATGATTGTGGCACTAAATCCGCAAGGCATCGAGGCATACGGGGTATATCCTGGGGGGCAGTCGGGCAATGTAGGAAGTAAATATTACACAAATTTATTGCAGACATGGAAAAAAGGGGAATACTTTGTTTTGCAATTTTTTAAAAATGCAGATAGAGGTAATAAAGGAATTATTTTTGTGCAGAATTTTCAATAGTAGTGCGTAGCTCCAGCTACACACTACTATTATTTAAAATAATTTTTTAATGATAAAATAATTCTTTTTGTACGCAATAGGTATAAAAATTTGTACATTTCGTTGCGTGGCTGGAGTTATGCAGTTAGGCACAATTTTAAGAAAACACATTTTAATCCAAAAAAACATACAATTATGAAAACTTTATTCTGTTGATTTGTCGTTTTAATTGGTGGTCGTTTTGTTGCCATTACCCAACTTTCCAAAGATTTAGCTAATAAAGTAGCAGGCTCAGAACAAAAATATGTGGAATATATAGATAAATATCCTACCTTGCTTAAAGATGCCGAGGTAAAGGTGATGTATGAAAAGTGTAAGGCTAAAATAAATAAAAAATAAGTGTTTATAGTTACTTTGTCGTATCTTTGTAGTATAAAATAATCAAAATTATGATGCTCGGAAATTTGGCAAATGAAGTAATCTTCAAAAAGGCTTTTACAGATAAATTTGTCTTACAATGTTTAGTAAGAGATTTATTCAATGTCGATTTTGTGCCTGAAATAGTAGAAACAGAGAAGAGATTTGTCGCAGCGGCGAACCGACCTAAAATAGCTCACATTGATTTTAAGTATGATATTTTTGCCCAAAGTAAAGACCAGCGTATTATTGTAGAAATACAAAAAGTTGATTATGACTACAATTTTGATAGGTTTTTATTGTATCATAAT
>JBIKRY010000328.1:0-5073 GCA_044348925.1 Bernardetiaceae bacterium | reverse complement strand
TTTTGAATAATTTTGCTAATTATGCCTTTTTCATCTATCAAAAACGTAGTGCGTACTGTTCCCATGTAGGTTTTGCCATACATTTTTTTCTCCTGCCAAGTACCATACAACTGATGCACTTCTTTGTCGGTATCGGCAATAAGTGGAAAAGGTAATTGTTGTTTTTCGATAAATTTGCGGTGAGATTTGGCATCATCACTACTAATTCCCAAAACTACATAGCCTTGTGCTTGCAAATGACTATAATTATCTCGCAAATCACAAGCCTGTGCCGTACAACCAGATGTATTATCTTTTGGATAAAAATATAATACTATTTTTTTGCCAATAAAATTTGCCAAACTAATTGGATTTTCGTTTTGGTCTTTGCTTATAAAATCGGGAGCTTTGTCCCCTACTTGTAGCATCATACTTGTTTTTGGTTAGATAATGTAGGTTATGTGCTATTACACAACCTACAAATATAGTTGGACATCTTACAATTCTACAAAGAAACAAAGTTTTTAGTTTCTATCATACAAACCTACTAATAAATTGGCAAAAGTAGTTTTTCTGCTACAAGTAGTACAAAAGTTATATAAATTTTAGGTTATTTCTTTTCCTTAAACCGCATAAACAAAAACGAAGAAAGCAACATCAACACGCCAATTACCATAAATACGATTACTTTTTGTGGAGTTTCGGCATTTGCCATATCTATTGCATAAAGTTTATACAAAGCACAAGCAAACAAAGCTAAAGCTATTTTCAAAGAAAAACTATAGGCTTTGGCAGTGCTATGAAATAGTAAAATTAAGGCGTGAATGGTAAAGGCAATCGTTAAATAAACAGTATTTTTATTTGTAAAAATAAGCTGTAGAAAAAGTGCATAACTCAACAAAATAGCAAAATGAATACCTATCAAATCCAAATTCCAAACTACACTTTCTGCCTGCATAGGATATAAAGTATTTTTGCGATATATATAAACGGTATAAATAAACAACGAAATTAGCAACAACAAAGAAGTAAATAACATATTGCTAATTATTGTGCTTGTTTGGTTAAAATACACAATGCCAAAATATTGCAACAAACCAAGCAAAACCAAAAAAGTTCCTAACCGATAAGCAAATTTATAATTGCTTTGCAATGGCACAAGAACATCTCTAAAATAGATAAGAATCCCAAAATATAAACCTGTTGCCAAAAACGGTGTTGCAAAATTATTGTTAATAGTTGTGTTCATTACTTGTGAAATCCCTAAAAAAATTACAATTCCTATAAAATAAAAAGTAAAAGAATTGACAAGTTTATATGCCAAAAAATCTTTTAGATATAATACATTTGGTGAAGAATTTTTAGAGAATTTGGAATTTTTGTTTTCATTAGTACCATTATCTTCTCGCAAATAACCTTTGCTGTAGATTAAAATAGCCAATAAAGTAGCCAAACCTACTCCGATTGCCGAAATAGTAATCATTAAATTAGTAGGAGTTTGGAATAATTGCAAAGTTGCAAAAGCTAATAAAATATGTAATTCTATTTTTACTGCAATTTCTTTAGTAATTTCTGCCACCACAAAAGCAATGAAAACCGAAGTAAACAATGCCAAAGGCACATAATCGGGATAAAAACGGAAAACAGAAGGCAAAATTAAGACGGGCAAACAAACATAAAAAATAGTTCGTAAAATTTTGGTAAATTCTACTTGTATATTTTGCAAATTGCTAATAAAATGCTCATTAATGCTTTGTTTCTGATTTTCTACTTTTTCGTTATTGGCAACTCTTGGGAGATTTGCTAATATTTTTTGGTAGAAAAATTGCAAAAACCATAAACTCAAAAATAGTTCAACGGCTGCAATTTGTGCTGCTGTAGTTTGAAAACGGAAAATAGCATTGCCCGTAACTGCAACCGACTGCAAATATCCAAGCACCAAAAATCCAAAAACCGCAAAGCCCAGCCACTCACTAACATACAAACGGTTGCGATATGCCCACGCAATACACAAATAGGCAAATAATAGCATAAAATTATAGGAAAAGATAGGAAAATAGAAATGTAAACCTATCCAAAGTACCGCAATAGCCCAAAAACTCAAGGTTTCTAAAGACAAATAACAAAGATATTTTTCGTAATTTGTAGTCTGATTTTCAAATTTTTTGAGTAGTAAAACAGTGCTTATTAACACAATACCGCCATATAGCAAATTGATATAACCGTCTGTCCACAATGCTAATTGCCAATTAGTGAGAATATCGGGAAAGGAAAAAATAATTTTTGCCAAACCCAAAAACAAGACAAAATAACCTTCTTTGCGAACATCTGCCAAAGCAAACATAAAACCACAAAACACTAAAGCCAAACCTTCCAAACTCCAAAACAGACCCGAAATATTTTGGTTGAATAATTGAGGGATTGCAAAACCTACAAAAGAGCCTACAATTATCATCAACAATACTTGCATTTTTGATGTAAGTTTTGCTCGTAAAATGAAGAAAGCAAATAGAAATATTGCAGCATTTAGCAAATATACATAGCCTAAAATAGTTTGCAAACCTTGTATTCCGTTATACATTGCAAACAAATTGCTAACTAATAACGCAGCATTACCTGCCAAATTGAAAATATCGGGTGCTGTTAAAGTTTCTTTTAAAACAAATTTTCGTTGTTCTGTATTTGAACCATTGTTTCTATCATATAACGCAAAAAAGAAAAATAAATAAGCAAATGCCATTACTATAATCGTTAGGCTTCCAATCGGCAAAAACTGTCTATAAGTACCAAAAATAACAATTTCTATAACAACTGCTGTTACCAAAAATGCCAAAGTTCCTGCTGTCTTCCACTTAATTTCTAAAGCAATTAAGACCATAATGGCTGCCAATAACCACAAATAAAGGAAATAATAGATAGAAATTACATTGCTTTGCAAGTAAAATGGGGCAAAAGCACCACCAAATAAAGTTACAATCAAAACTACTTTAGTTTCAAATTTCATTGCCAAAATAAATGCTAAAATGGTATTTGCAATAATTAAGGCAACACTTGCAAAGGGATAATTAGCAAAAAACGTAAAAAATTCGGAATAAGATAGGAAATAAATAAGTAAGAAATTGAGGGATACGCCAAGCCCTTGCAGTGCAGAGCCAAAATCATGGTATTTTTGTTCTTTTTTGTGTAAAAATACTCCTGCTGCTACTAATCCTACTGTAGTTGAAAATGTACCTGCTATTTTAATAATTTCAAAATAATAGCCATCAATAAATTGCATCAAATAGCCAAATCCAAAAAGTAAAGCAACAATTCCACCTACGGTCATAAAAAATGCGGGCAGTTTGTCTTGTGCTTTGTAATGTGCGTATAAATCGGTAAGATAAGCCCAAAATTGTGCTAAAGGTGCTAAAAAAGTACCAGCCAACGTAGTAATAAAAAAATTATTGATACTTGCCATAAAAGCTGCTTGTGCTTCAGCCTTTGCTTTTTGCTTTGCCTCTTGTTTTTGTTTATTTGCTTTTTGGTATTCTTGTTGTTTTTGGTAATATTTTTCTTGTTCTTGTTTTTTAAATTCGGTTTCTTGTTTATGTTTTTCTTGTTGGCGTTGATATTCTTCGGCTTTTTCTTTTTCGCGTTGTTTGCTCCATTCCAATAATTTTGCTATTTCTGCTTCCTTATTTTCTTGTTCTTGTGGAATTTCGTTCTCTATAGTTAGATTAGTTTCTGTAATTTTTTCTGGAACAATAAAATTACTATTTTCATTTTTTTGTGTAATTTGTGTACTGTAATATTCTTGCTTTTTTTGCAAAAAGCTAAGTTGTCTTTCTGCTAATTCTACTTTTTGTAAAAGTCCGTTATATTGTGAGGTAAATTTTTCTTTCAAGTCCAATAATTGGATTTTTAAACTTCTAATATTTGTTTGGTCTTCGGAAAAGTCCAATTTTTTTTCGCAAAAAGCACAGTTTGTCTGTTGTATCTCGTTTTCTTTTAGGCAATATGGGCAGGATATTTTCATAATTCAAAAAAAAATGTTTGATGAAAGTATAAAAAAAATATAGGAAAACAAAATAATAAGCAAGTCTTTTGTGCCAAGTTAAGGATTTTGTCTTAAAATAAAGTTTTAGGCAATGCGTTTTCGAGGTCAAGTAGATATTTTTTTCGCCATAATTTACCTGCGTAGCCTACCAATGTTCCATTACTTCCTATTACTCGATGACAAGGAATGAGAATGGCTATTGGATTTTTTCCATTGGCAGTCCCAGCAGCACGAATTACCTTTTCGTTGCCCAAACGTCTTGCAAGTTCGAGATAAGAAATAGTTTTGCCAAAAGGAATATTTTGTAACTCTTGCCATACTTGTTGTTGAAATATCGTACCTTCAGCTTGTAAAGGCACAGAAAACCGTTGCAATTTGCCTGCAAAATACGCCTTTATTTCTGCCTGACACTCTTCCAAAATAGGTGTAGAAAATGAAGTAGGCAACAAAGGACTATCTATAAAGGTTACTTTAGTGATAAAATTTTCGGTAGCCATTATTTCTAAATTACCTATAGGCGTAGAACAAAGCAAACTTACGTTCATAAAGTTAGTTATTTTTCAATTAATTTAATTATTGTAGCTAATTTATGTACACAATGTATAAAGTAAATAAGACATTTTAGACTAACAGATTTTTACGGATAATACACTATTACTATCATTTGTTACTTTTTATCCTCGTTTAGTTTCTGCATCAGTTCTGCTATTAATTTGTCTTTTTCGTGCAAGGCTTGGTCTTTTTCGTGCAAGGCTTTTCTTTGTGCCTCTAATTCTTTTTGATATTTCCGTTCTTTCTCCTCAAACATTGCATCAATAGTTCTTCGAGCCTCTTGTTCTATTTCTATCTGTTTACGTTCTTTGGGGTCTGTGCCTACATAATGCAAAATATCTGTTATTGTTTTTAACTCCTCCATGTCGGGTTCGTGAGTAAAATCTTTGGTAATTTCTTTGTCATCTGTAAAATTACGTTGTTCAAATACACTCAATAGTTTGTCTAATTGTGTTTGATAACGGTCTGTGATTCTATCTACCTGCACCACAAAACAATCATGAGTC
>JBIKRY010000005.1:0-37126 GCA_044348925.1 Bernardetiaceae bacterium | reverse complement strand
CTTTTAGCGAAATAGCTTCTTGTGCAAACGAAAAATTAGCTAATAAAAGGGAAAGCCCAGCTATTAGCCACGTTTTTTTATTGTTCATAATAGTTAAGTTAGAAAATGTATTTTTGTAAAAATTAATATTGTATAGATTATAAAAAAATGCTAAATTTGTAAGTATTATAAAAAGCATTGTTGTTATGATAACTTCAATAGACCAATTAGACCTTAACAAGCAATATTCTTACGCAGATTATTTGACTTGGCAATTTACCGAAAGAGTAGAACTTATCAAAGGTTATCTACTCAAAATGGCTGCACCCAGTACTTTTCACCAAAGAGTGTCAAGGAAAATTGCATTTAAGATAGAAAACTATCTTCAAAAAAGTCCTTGTGAACTTTTTATTGCACCTTTTGATGTTCGGCTTTATAACCGCAAAAAATCAATATTGGCAGACAAAGACATTTTTAGTGTTGTGCAACCTGATATGTGTGTAATTTGCGACAAAACAAAATTAGATACACGAGGCTGCAATGGTGCACCTGATTTTATTATAGAAATCTTATCTCCTTCCAATAGCAAAGTAGATTTAAAAGACAAATTTGCTTTGTACGAAGCAAATGGCGTATTAGAATATTGGATTGTCTATCCTAACGAAAAACACATTCAGCAATTTGTCTTAGAAAATGACAAATATTATTTGCACGAAGTCTATGCAGAAACCGAAAATGCTATACCTTTTTTATTCCCCGATTTGCAAATTTACTTGCCTGATGTTTTTGAAGAACTGTAAAAAAGTTACATACGATTGTCAAGGTGCTGTTGCACCATTGCCAACGTATGTAAATTCAATTATTTTTTTGCTTCCTCTGTTGGAAAAGCAAACATTTTGTCATCAAGTGCCACGTTAAGTTCTACTTTTTCTATTACAATCGTAAATCCAACTTGACCATTCATTTTTTGTGCAATCGTAAATGGAAAATAAAGTCCGTTTACTTCTTGATAATCACTATATACTGTTTCCATATTCAAACCTTTCATTTGTCCTTTTTTTCCAACAGTACGAGATACCAAAGGCACAAAATTTTCGGTATCAAAGAAATAATATACTACATTTTCTTCTTCTTTACCATCTACTAAAGTGGTTTTTTTAGTCAATTTAATTTTGAAACACTCTGTTCCTTCTACTTTTTCTTTGCCTTCCAAAGCTATTTTGTAGCCTTTTTTTGCATAATCAATAAATGGGTCTGGAAAATCTACGCCTTCTCTTTTCATATTTTCGGCATCTTCAGTTTCCATTTTTTCGGCTTTCATAGTCATAAAATTGGTACTCCAACCCACATTACCGTCAAAAGCAGGTTGTGTCATCTCTTTTCCTTGAAACACAAAAGAAGTTTTTTGTTTGCCCCCTGTTGCTTGTATTTGTGTAAATGGAAATTCCATTTGTCCCTGTTTACCTTTACCTGTTGCTTTGATATTTTTCAATTCTAACCATTTTTCTTTCCCACCAATAGCTTTGAGGTATTTTTCAATAATTTCTTCGGCAGTTTGTGCTTGAGCAAGAGTTGCAAAAAACAACATACAAGTAGCTAATAAAAGATTTTTTTTCATAAAGATTTTTTGTTTTGATGTAAAATATAGTAAAATAGTTTCTAATTACGTGCCAAAAATAAACAAGTTTTTTCTAAAACAAAATGTAATAAAAATCGGAATTTGTAGCTTTTAAAAACCAATATTGTATCTACTTGATTTGCAACAAGTTAAAATAAAAATATAGCTTTTTTCTGAAAAATAGTCGCAAAATATACCAAAAATTACTTGCATTATTTTCCTCATAGCATTTATATAAAATTAGTTAGTAAACAATAAAAAACATAAGTTATTGATTATCAATTAAATATAAATTTTATTATTTCTAAGTTTGTAGCAACAACTTTTGCTTATACTTGTATTATTTGTTCATTTTCGTACATTTTTTGTCGAATATCGTACATTTTTGTTGATAGTTCAACAAAAAATTGTTAGCAATACCTTGCTTATCTCTTAAATTTAATTTTTAGGATTCGTTAATCTTTGTGTAATATAAAAAAAAGTGTAACTTTGCAAGGTTTTTCTATATTATGTAATTTGTATGGCATAAAATAATCTTACTTTGCTCTTTGTATCTTGCACATGTAAGCATTAGTTTGAGATACAAGCACCAATAGAAACTTATTTTATTGTTTACCCAATTTTTTATATTCACATAAACTATATAAATACAGTGGATTTATTTGAAAGATTAGCACAAAATAAAGGGCCTTTAGGGCAACACGCATCTGTAGCACATGGCTACTTTGCTTTTCCAAAATTAGAAGGTGAAGTAGGACCTCGTATGACTTTTAGAGGCAAAAAAGTATTAAACTGGAGCTTAAATGATTATTTAGGCTTGGCAAATCACCCAGAAGTACGCAAAGCTGATGCAGACGGTGCAGCACGTTATGGCTTGGCATATCCAATGGGTGCAAGAATGATGTCTGGAAATTCGGATATGATAGAAGAATTTGAAAGACAACTTTCGTCTTTTGTTGGCAAAGAAGATACAATGGTCATGAATTTTGGCTACCAAGGCATTATGTCTATCATCGATGCCATGCTTACACGCCAAGATGCTGTAGTCTATGATTCAGAATGTCATGCTTGTATTATTGATGGTTTGAAAATGAGTTTTGCAAAAAGATTTGTTTTCCCACACAATAATATCGAAAATTGCGAAAAACAATTAGAAAGAGCCAAAAGATTAGTAGCTACCACAGGTGGTTCTATTTTGGTTATTACCGAAGGAGTTTTTGGTATGTTGGGAGATATGGGCAGAATAGCGGATATTGTAGCTTTAAAGAAAAAATTTGATTTTCGTTTGTTGATTGATGATGCACATGGTTTTGGTACAATGGGCAAAACAGGTGCAGGTGCAGCCGAAGCACAAGGCGTACAAGATGATGTAGATTTGTATTTTTCTACTTTTGCTAAATCTATGGCAAGTATTGGGGCATTTGTTTCGGGTCCAAAAGTAGTAATGGATTTTTTGCGTTATAATACAAGGTCGCAAATTTATGCAAAAACATTGCCTATGCCAATTGTATATGGCAACCTAAAAAGATTAGAATTGCTACGCACAAAACCAGAATTGAAAGACAATTTGTGGAAAATTGTACACAATTTACAAGCAGGTTTGAAAGAAAGAGGCTTTAATCTTGGTAAAACAGAAAGTCCTGTTACCCCTGTATTTGTAAGTGGTGGCGAAGCAGAAGCAGCTAACTTAATTATAGATTTGCGTGAAAATTACCATGTTTTCTGTTCTGTAGTATTGTATCCTGTAGTACCAAAAGGCGTATTAATGTTGCGTTTGATTCCTACAGCAAGCCATACTTTAGAAGATGTAAAAGAAACTATTGCAGCTTTTGAAGCAGTTGCAGGAAAATTGCAAGGAGGCGTATATAGAGAAGCAGGTTTGCAAGCAGTCGTAAATGCTTTAGGCTCTCGATAATATCTTATCTAATGTCATTCTGAAATTGCAAAGTATTTAAAGTAGGAATTTTTTGACCTATTACACAAATTCTATGCAAACTCAGAATGACAAAATAATTAAATTAATTCTATTAAAAATATAATTTAATTTTATATTTCATAGCTATTATACTTCCTTATGTTGCCCGAAGAACTAAAACTTGCTGCCAAACTTGCCGAGCCAAGCAACAAAAAACTTATCGCAAAATTGCAACGTCTAAAGCCAAAAGATTTAGATGATGTAGCACAAGCATTGCACGAAGAAACTTTTGAACATATAGATTGTTTGCAATGTGCAAATTGTTGTAAAACTACCAGCCCTATTTTTCAAGAAGGAGATATTACACGAATTGCCAAACATTTGAAAATGAAAACTTCGGTTTTTATTGCTACCTATTTGCACATAGATGCAGACGGAGATTATGTACTCAATACGGCACCATGTCCATTTTTAGATGATGAAAATTATTGCACAGTTTACGCCAACCGTCCTACTGCCTGCCGAGAATATCCACATACTAACCGCAAAAGGTTTTATCAATTATTGGATTTAAGTTTGAAAAATACAGAAATTTGCCCCGCAGTATATCATATTTTAGAGGAATTGAAAAAGGTATATGAAAAAAAAATATGATGAATTGCTAACCTTTTTGTCATAATTTATGTATATTTAATTGCACACAATAGCATTTTAAATCTACAAACTTTATGAACAAAATACTTATCTATCTATCTATCTTGTTATGTATTTTTAGACAAGGATATGCACAAACAGAAAATAAAAATACAATAGACAAAAAATATTGGCAAATCCAATTCAAACAATTACCAAACCTTGCAAAACAACAAGAATTACAAAAAGAGGGTATAGAATTATTGGAATATTTGCAAGAAAATACCTATCTTGCTTATGCAAGTACATCAACTATTCAAAAATCTGGTGCTACACAAATACTTGGCATTACACAAGATTTGATAGACAAAAAAATTGCACCAACCTTAAAAACATTAGCACCCACACAAATCATAGATGTACAAATTGTTTTTTATAAAACCGTAGATAAAAATACAATTAGTACATCTTTGCAAAATTATCACCTAAATTTAGTCAAATATTACCCTGAACTACAAATATTGCAAGCAAAAGGCAAAGTTTCGGATATTTTACTTTTAGCAAAAGAACAAGCATGGCTACAAAGTGTACTGCCAAGTGCTACACCAAAAGTGCTAAATATAGACGGAAAAGCAAATAGTAGGTCAAGTGTTTTGGATTATGGGGCAAAAAACTTGACAGGCAAAGGCGTAAATATTGGTTTTTGGGACGGATTTTGGAATAGTGGCACTCCTTTGACACATATTGACTTTGCAGGACGTTATACTTATGCCGAAACTCCTGATAATTATGCCTATAACCACGGTTTACACACTTCAGGAACTATGGCAGGTGCAGGGCATCGCCACCCAAACGCAAGAGGAATGGCAACAGAAGCTAATATTTTTGGGCATACCCTCACAACAGGCGAATATGTACAATATGAAATGTATCAAGCCGTAAAAAATTACAATATTACCATTACACAAAATTCTTATTCGGCAGTAAATATGGAACAATGTCCTTTTGGGGCATTTTATGACGATTATGACCGAACTCGTGACCAACTAACAACCATGTTTCCCAATTTATTACACGTTTTTGCGATTGGAAATTCTCAGACAGCTTGTGCTAATGTGCATGGAAATGGATATGGTTCTATGTTAGGCAATGCAGGGAAAAATACCATAACCGTTGGGGCAGTAAGTAGTGATGATTTGATGACAAATTTTAGTTCTTGGGGACCCGCAAGAGATGGACGAATCAAACCCGATATTACAGCAGTAGGTGCATATAATGTATATTCTACACAACCAAATAATTTATATGGTTCGGGAGGTTGGAATGGCACTTCGATGGCTTGTCCTGTGGTTTCGGGAGTAGCAGCACAACTGTATCAACGCTATCAACAACTTTTTTCGGTTAATCCTTCAGCTGCATTAATCAAGGCAGTGCTTTGCAATGGTGCAAAAGATTTGGGAAATCCTAATCCCGATTATCAATTTGGTTTTGGAAGAATCAATGCTATGCATGCAGTTTTGGCAATAGAAGAAAACCGTTTTGTGGTGGATAATATTTCGCAAGGAATTACAAAAAACTATACCATTAATGTCCCAGCCAATGTGCCACAAGTTAAAATTATGTTGGTTTGGTCTGATATTGCTGCCCCAATTACCTATTCGGCAACGCCTGTATTGGTGAATAACCTAAATTTACAAGTTTCTGATGGTATTAGCACCTATAATCCTTGGGTATTAGACCCTGCTAATAGAACTGCGATTGCAACACGGGGCATAGATAATTTGAACAATGTAGAACAAATTACCATAGACACCCCTGTAGCAGGTACGTATCAAATTAGTGTTTCGGGTGCTGCAATTCCAATGGGAAGTCAAGAATTTGCATTGACTTGGGAAATGAATACCCCTTTTATACGTTTGGCATATCCTGCGGGCAATGAAAAACTCAGTCCAAATACAAATTATACGATTGTTTGGGATAGTAATCTTCGTACAGGCACATTTGACGTGGAATACTCTGCGGATAATGGTGGAACATGGAATCCTATTGCAACAGGATTAGCAAATACTGTGCAACAAGTTGCTTGGACAACGCCAGCTATTGCAAGTAATCAAGTAGTCATACGCATAAAAAATGCAAGTTTCTCGGCAAGTTCTACTAATTTTACTATACTTGAAATTCCTTCTATTACAATTCTTAGCCCTGCAAATAATAGTGCTACGATGACTTGGAATGCGGTGGCAGGTGCAACGGGTTATGATGTTATGCAATTAGACGAGAATACAGGAACTTGGTTTGTAGCACAAAGTAATATAAATACAAATTCTACAACACTTATTAATTTAGTAAATGGAAAAACTTATTGGTTTTCTGTTCGTAGCAAAAATGCTTTGGTTGTTAGTGAAAGAGCTTATGCGTATCCTGTTGTGCCTACGGGTGCAGGTGCTGCTGTAGATTTAGTTTTGCAAGCTATGCCTGCACCTGTTTCCGCTACCTGTACCGCAAAAAGTGCTACTGAAGATGTTAGTATTACCATCAAAAATAATGGAACAAATAATGTTTTGGCAGGCACAACCATTCCTGTTTCTTACCAAATAAATGCACAAGCTATTGTAAGTGAAGCCTTTAACTTATCAACAGATTTATTAGCAGGTGCAAGTATTTCTTACACTTTTACACAAAAAGCAAATTTATCCGCTATTGCAAGTTATAGTATTGTTACAAAAGTAAATTTGGCAACAGACCTATTTTTGGATAATAATAGCTTGACTACAAACATTAAAAACATAGCTATTCCAACTTTTAGCATTACAGGTACACCAAACTTATGTGCTGGAAGTACAAATTTGACTGCCAATGTTCCCATTAATTCCTATAGTACTACTACTATTGCGTTTTCTCCAAACAATGTTAGTGCAGGAACTATCCTAAATTTAGGAGATAATGACGGCACTTCGGCTTTGCCTATTGGCTTTTCTTTCAAATTTTTTGATAATACTTATAACAATATTTACATAACCTCTAACGGTTTAGTTGGTTTTACAGATGATTTTACAAGTAATTATGCGTATAAGGTACATACAATTCCAAACACAAATATGCCTAATAATTTTATAGCTTTTGCTTGGGCAGATTTAGCACCAAATATAGCTGGTACGATTCGTTATTTACAAGCAGGCATAGCACCAAATCGCAAATTTATTGTCGATTTTCAAAATGTACGTTTTGCGGGAAGTTTAAATTTTGTAACCGCACAATTAGTTATTTTTGAAGATAATTCTATCGAGATTCATACAGGTGTAAATCCAAATACAGGTACAAATAAAACAATGGGTATGGAAGGAGAATTTGGGACATTTGGTATGGCAGTGGCAGGACGTAACAACGCACAATGGGGCGTAATTAACGAAGGTCTGCGTTTTCAACCAATTACAGAAGGTTTTATTTGGCAACCAAATGGCGAAACTACTAAAAATATTAGCGTAACACAAGGTGGAATATATACCGCAAGTTATACGCAAAATGGTTGCACCTATTCGCAGAATGTAACCGTAACAGGTAGTAAAATTTATGTTAGAAAAGATGGCAATGATAGTAATAATGGCTTGGCAAATAACCCAAGCAACGCAAAATTAACTTTACAAGCAGCTCTCAATATTGCAGCAGATTGTGATATAGTAGTTCTTAATACAGGTACTTACAACGAAACTGCCACCCTAAGCAATAAATCTATTACTTTACAAAGTATAGGAAATCCAATTTTGCAAACATTGGTAGTCAATGGGACAGGAAAAACACTCACTTTAACAGGCAATTTGAATATTTCGGAAATGGTAAATTTGCAAGCTGGAGATATTGCAACGGCTGGAAACCTAACCTTAACAGCAACGGCAACCAAACAAGCTATGTTAATTCAAGCAGCAAGCACCAATGTAACAGGCAATGTAAACGTACAACGCTATTTGCGGGCAAACACAGGCACAGCAAGTTTGGGCTACCGTTTCCTAAGTTCTCCAACAAGTGATGCAACTTTGCAACAAATTTCGGAACTTTCGCCTGTAGTAAATGCAAGTTTCAATACTTCAGCAACCCCAGGTAGAGTAACACCATTTCCTACAGTCTATAGCTATGACGCAAGCAAGGCAGGAGATGCAAGCAAAACTTTTACAACTTCGCCAAGCCCAGAATTTGACAAAGGTTGGGTTTCGCCAGCAACTTTGACAGAGACAATGTCCGTAGGCAAAGGATTTACCGTAAATACTTCGGCAAATCAAGTAGTAGAAATTACAGGAACAGTCAATAATGGCAATATTACAGTGCCAATTATACAAGGAAATGCAAATTCTTTAGGCTATAATTTAGTAGGGAATCCATATCCTTCGCCTATTTTTTGGTCGTCTGTTCGGGCTTTGTCTTCGGGAGTCAATGATGCAATGTACCAAAATATAGCCACAGGACAATATACAGGCAGTTGGGGAAGTTTTGTAAATGGCGTTGGTACGAATAACGCAACGGATACGATTGCGGTAATGCAAGGATTTTTTGTAGTTGCCAATGCAGCAGGAAATGTCGTGTTCAATAATTCTGTACGTGCAACAAGTTACAAAAACCCAAATTCTTTCCGTACTGAAGACGATAATAATTACAACAAAAATACAAGTAAAAATAATGGTTTGTTACGTTTTGCCATTCGCAATACGGCAGGCAAAACCGATGAAACCGTTATTTATTTTGCAGACAAAGCCACACAAAACTTTGATAGTCAATTAGATGCCAAAAAAATTCAGTTGAATGGTGGTAATTTTCCAAACATTTACAGCACCAATAATAAAGAATTGTATGCTATCAATGCCTTGCAAAATTTGACAGATGATTTGGTAATTCCTATAACTGTGCAAAGTTGGACAAGTGGCACACAAAAAATTATGCTTAGCGAAAAACTAAACTTTGCAAGAGAAGTACAGGTATTTTTGCGAGATAAATCAAGCAATACCTTACACGATTTTGGCAAAGGTGCTTTTGAGTTTTCGATGACTGCGGGAGTCTTAGCAGACAGATTCGAAATTGTATTGCAACCACAACTTACACAAGCCGAATTGGCAGGCGATATTGTAAATGTGTATCCAAATCCAAGCACCGAGATTTTGCATATTTCTATGGCAGATACCTACAAAGGGGAATTGACTTTGAAATTAATAGATGTTTCGGGCAGAGAAGTTTGGAATTACCAAGCTGAAAAAACAAGCAAAATTTACGAAAATTCTGTAAATATTAGTCATTTGGTTTCAGGAACTTATCTTTTGGAGGTAGCAGGAGATAAAAAAATAGTCAAAAAAATAGTGAAACAATAAGTTTTTTAGGTAAATTTTTGTAAATAAGTACAAGTAAATAATTGATTGACAAATTGTAGCACAGACTTTCATCTGTAATACTTTTATTATCAAGTGATTACAGACTAAATTCTGTGATACATTTATTTTTTCGAATTACTGAAATGACTATTTTATGAACTATAACTACTTGATAACCAAGTAGTTATAGTTCATATTTTATATGTCTTATTTCATTACTATTTTTGGGTTGTAGAAAAATATCTATTTTTATGCAAAACCTGTTACTTTTTATTTTTTTTGCATTATCTTAATCAACTTGAAACTACTAATATATTTTCTACCATTCAATACTTTGCACCATTGGAAAAATTTGTTCTTACACTTGCAGAAACCGAAGAATTTGCACTCATAGAAAGGGCGAAAGATAACCCTATATATTTCCAATCCGTTTATGATAAATATGCTGAAACTATTTTTCATTTTATTTATCGGCGTACCAATGACGAAGATATTGCAGCAGATTTGTGTTCGCAAACTTTTCTAAAGGCTATCGAAAACCTGAAAAAATTTGAAAATCGTGGCATTCCCATTATTGCGTGGCTTTACCGAATAGCTTCCAATGAGATGAATATGTATTTTCGTAAATCCAAAAAAACACCTACATTTAGTTTGGAAACTATCTTTGCCCATAGAATAGCAGAAGAAGAACCCGAACAAATGACCGAATATAAATTACAAAAATTGGCGGCATGTATGGAAAAATTAGCGGAAGAAGATGTAATATTGTTACAATTACGATTTTATGAAGAAAAATCTTTCAAAGAAATAGCTTTTATTATTGATGCTTCGGAGGCAAGTACCAAGATGAGATTGTATAGATTATTAGAAAAAATGAAAAAAAGTTTTGGTTAAGAGCATATATTGGTTGCATTTTTCAAGCCTGTAGTTTTATTTTAGATATGACAAAAATAATTTTTCGCAAAGAGAAACCTAATTTTGAGAAACATAAAAGCCTACAAAACTTTGATGCTATTCTCGAACAACATCGCAAAAAAGCAAAAAAACGTCTGCAACTTAATATTATTTTATTAGTTATCGAGGTTTTACTTGTGTTATTGTTTGTGTTTTTTGCTGTTTATAAACTCAACAGTTTGCAAAAAGTAGAAAAATTAAATCCTACAAATAATAGGGCAGACGAAATTATAAACATACGCTAACTTTTAAAATAGATTCATAAAATTAGAAAAACTAATTTTATGAATCTATTTTTTTGCATATTCTCCTCGCATTTTACTCAAAAATTCGGGACTTACACCAATATAGGCAGCTATTTGTTTTTGTGGCAAGGTATGAATAAGGGTTGGATACCGCCTACAAAAACCTTCATAGCGTTGTTGTGCAGTTAGGCTTAGACTATCTAAAACTCGTTGTCGATTGGCAACCAAAGATTTTTCGGTAATTATGCGGAAATATCTTTCAAATTTAGGAATTTCTACAAATAATTTTTCTTGATTTTCTCTACTCAAACACAAACAAACACTATCTACCAAAGCATCAATGCTAAGATTTCCCTCTTTTTGTGTAATCCAACTATACATATCTGCCACCCACCAATCTACAGGAGCAAATTGCAAAATATGTTCAAAACCATTTTCATCTACAGTATAGGCACGCAGACAACCTTCTACAACAAACATAGAGTTCCTACAAATTTCCCCATCTTTCAATAAGTAATTGCGTTTTTTTACTTTTTTTTCTACCAATAAAGATAAAAAAAAGTCTGCTTCTTGTGTAGAAATAGCAATATTTTTATGTATATTTTCTAAAATAATTTCTGCTTGCATAATTTTCAATTAGTTATTGTAGCAAAAAGTAGTAAATTTTACAAACAAATTTATAAAAACTAATCTATAATTTTCATTTCTTTTTTGCAGTTTTGAAGGTATTTTGTAATATAGACAAATATTTGTATTATATTTTTTTGCGAAAAACTATTTTTTGTAGAATAGTAAGTAATAAATATGCTACAACAAAAATTGCAAAACGTGCTATAATATCCCCAAAACGACTGTAAAAAGTTATTTCTTCATTCATTTTTAGGGTATTTCGCAAGCCAATTCTTGTGTTATAGGCACTTTGCTCGATAATTTCGCCTTTTTGGTTGATAAAAGCCGAAATTCCTGTATTGGCAGACCTTGCTACTGCCCTGCGGTTTTCGATGGCACGCAAAGAGGCAAAACTTAAATGTTGGCGTGGTGCTGGCGAGTCGTCCCACCAACCATCATTGGTAATAATACAAAAAATATTTGCACCTTTTTGGGTATATTCTGTAACATATTCGCCATAAATAGACTCATAACAAATAATTGGTGCAAGTTTTAACCCTTCTTTTGCAGTAAACACAGTTCTTTCGGCTTGTGTTCCCAAATCTCCTACATACATATTTTGCATAACTGTTTTTTGCAAAAATGCCACCAATGCCCGCAAAGGATTAGATTCTACGCCAACAACTAACATAGATTTATGATAAAATTGCGTTTTCTTTTGCCAATCTATAAACATTGCCGTATTGAATACGTCATAATACGTATTAGGACTATGATAACGTGCAGTTTGTGTTGGTGCAGTTTGGGAAACATAAAAAGCATAACTATCTGCTCCAGAAAGCACCGATAAATTAGGAAATGAATCTTTTACTTGATTCATTCGGAAAATATAACTGTTATCAGCTGCCGAATTTTCATCTATATCTTCATTCCAAGCTGTTTCGGGCAATACTACTAAAGCTGTTTTGGGGCTAACTGTAGTTCGTATCAAGCCTAAAAATATTTCAAATTGTTGCTCAAAAGGAATATAACTTGTTGTATTGGTTTCGCCTGTACGTGCATTATACGCAAATTTTTGGGTATAAGTATCAAAATTAGGTTGCAAAACCACAATTTCTATTTCTTTCCCCTTTTCTTGATAGCTATAAAAAATAGCTAATGAAATTATTATAGGGATAAATAAAGATAAACCTGCATATAATACGTATTTTTTTTGAATATTTGATAATGTATTACTACTTACAACATTTTCAATATTTCCAACCTTTCCAATATTTTCGATATTTTTTACTGCATTTTCTGTTGAGGTATAAGGAGTTAAAACTTTGAAAATCAAATAGTTAATCAACAAAACCCAAGCCGAACCACCAAAAACTCCTGTATATTCATACCATTGTACCAATGTTGGTGTGTTCCCAAAAGCATTACCTATATTGAGCCAAGTCCACGAAAAACCCCAATTTTGTGTATGCAAATATTCAAAAGAAATCCAAGCTACTACAAAAGCAAAAAGCCCAAATTTGTTTTCTGTTTTTTTAGAGATATACTTGTATAAGGCTACAGGCAATAACATCAGCAAAGCATTTGCAAAAACGGCAAATAAAAATGCCACCATTCCCACATAAGACAACCACCAATATGCGGTAAGATTCCAAATTACAAAAGTCAAATAGCTTACATATTTGCTATTTTCTTGTTTTTCTAAAAGGGAAAATAATGGCACAAAGGCAATAAAAATCAAAAAAGTACAAGGCTTGTGCCAAGAAAGCCCAAGCAACAAACCCGATAAAATGGCTAAAAATATTTGTTTGCGAGTAATCGTAAGTAATGCTTTTTTCATAAAATTTTACTGTTTTTTATACATAAAAAAGATGTAATCCTGTGCAAGATTACATCTTTTTCTTAAATTTTGTGGAATATTATTCGGTAATTTTACATAATGCCTTGATGAGTTTGTCGTCAAATTTTATGTATTTGGTTGGGCTAAATATTTTGCGTGTATGGTCTGCACCTGCCAAACGCATAGCATAAGAACGTATTTTTTGTTCTTTATCTCTTTTGGCATCACTCGAAGCCGTTTTCAAAATTTTGTTAAATAATAGAATATGCTCGTAATTATCTTTTCCTAATAGCCGTAATTGTCTTTGCAAGCTATTGAGTAATTGGTTAAATAAGCCCAAATCTCCCATCAAACAATATTGCAAAGCCAAAATAGATTTTATTTCTAACGAAGCATCAGGATAGGTTTTTACACTCAAATCATTAATCAAATTATTAATCCATTTGGAAGCCTCTTGATATTTTTCTACATAAAAGCAAGACAATGCTCGATACATTACATAATTAATATGTTTTGGCACATCATCAGGGTCACTTTCAAATTCGTCAAATACGCCTTCGTTTTCTTCATAGAGTTTTTGCTCGAGATTTAATCGCAAAGCTCTTTCTATTTTTGTGCAAAGAAATTGTGCAGGATAGGTATATAAACTGTAATTTGCAAGCAATACACCTTTATATTCCTCTACATCTTCATAAAATTTTTCTGCTTTTTTATATACTTTATAGTGGTTGTAATATTCTAATTTTAGAAAATCTATGACAATTTCGAGATGGTAATAGATAGAATCTAATTTATAAGATTCGAAAATAGATTCTACTTCTTTGAAAATATCTTCGATAGGGGCAACGTCATCTTGTACTTTTTCTTCTTCGACAAATAGCCTATGAAAAATATTCATGCAACTTTTATAGACAAACATACGGCGAGAATCATACAAATTGCTGGTATTGTCCATTTGTTCTTGCAACATTACCAAACCTAATTTTTCATCTTCGTTACCTGTCAAAGCATAAGAACCAAATTTTTTGAAATAGTCTGCAAGCATATCTTCTGCCTTATCTATTGCCAACATAAAGGCAATGTGTCTATTGTAGGCTTGAGAATAGGTAAAATAGTCTGGAGAATTAACATGGAGTTTTTTCAGTGTTTTATACACAACGGTTAGTTCATTTTGCAAATCATAATCGTGTAATTCTTTTTCCAATTTTTTGAGAGTTGCAATAGAAATAGCACGTTTTTTTGTAAAAACCGTTTCGTTGATATTGGATACTTTTTTGAGCAAATCGGTGCGAGGACTTTCCATTTGTTGCAACAAATACTCCTCGATGCGTTGATTTAGACGAGAACGTAACGTATAATAGGCATTGGTATTGACATCAAGTTCTTCCATTATTTTGGCATCTGTCAAATGCCTTTCACGCATTGCACGCAACAAATACGCAGACTTGTCTGCACTATTTTCTGACAAATATTTGTGAATAGTGTCATAATCAGCAGGCGAAAGCTGCTTGATAATATTTTTTAACTTTGCCATATTAGTAAGATTCTTATACGAAATATAAAAGTAAGTTATTTAGTTTATGAAGGTAAATTTTGATGTTTTTTTACTCATTCATTTGTGAGTCAAGTAAGTTACCTATTTGGCTTGACACGCTAAAGAGTATGTTGTATTCCTTCTTACTGTCGATTTTACAAGAAATAAATGAAAGTAAAATTATTTTGGAAATATACAACAAAATAAGAGAATGACAAAAAACTAAGATAAAAGTTACAAAAAATTGCTAAAAAAATTACTATTTAGTTTTTTTAGCAATATGTAATATTTATGCTATTTAAAAACAAAAATAACAATTTCTTATAATTAGCAATCATATTATGTTTTTTTTATAAATTATATTATTTTTTAGCTATCTTATATTTGTCTATTGGCAATAAAATTACATATTTATTGCCAATTTTTACAAATAACTATTTTTAATAAAATGTACGTTTTTTACTGTAGTACAACAATACATAAATTTTTTTTAAGTTAGTAAGAACAGAAATACCCAAAATTTGTGTGCAGATAGATTTAACTTTATTTAACAGCACTTATTTAAACTATCTTCGCATTATTGTGTCTAATTAATGTTATCCAAAAACCTACAAGAGTTTGTAGGTTTTTTTATTTTTTACTAACTTAAAACATTTATTTACTCATGAGAAATTTTTTATTGCTATTGTTTTTATGTTTTTCTTCGCAAGTTTATGCACAGCGGCAACAAGGCGGCGGACAAAATCCCCAAAATTTACCCGCAATCGGAAAAATTGCAGGCAAATTAATTGACAAACAAAGTCAAAAACCTTTAGAATTTGCAACAGTTGCATTATATAGGATACCAAGAATCCAGAATGCAAAAAAAGACAGTATCATTCTCGAAACAGGAACAACCAGCAATGACAAAGGCGAATTTATCTTGGAACAGGTAAAAGTTGGTCGGTTTATGCTCAAAATAGATTTTATTGGTTACAAAACTTTCCAATCGGATACTTTTATGATTACACCGAAAACTCCCGAAATGTTGTTTGCAAAATTGGAAATTAGTGGAAGTGAGCAACAATTAGCAGGCGTAGAAGTAATTGGCGAAAAAGCAATGTTTGAACAACAATTAGACAAAAAAGTGTTTAATGTCGAAAAAAATATTACTGCCACAGGTGGAACAGTTACTGATGTATTGCAAAATATTCCTTCGGTTAGCGTAGATATTGACGGAAATGTGTCGATGCGTGGAAGTGGCAATGTTACAATTTTGATAGATGGCAAACCTTCAGGACTCACAGGGGCAAATCGGGCTGCTGCTCTTTCACAATTACCTGCCTCGACTGTCGAAAAAATCGAAGTAATTACCAATCCTTCGGCAAGATATGATGCTGATGGAATGTCGGGAATTATCAATATTGTTACCAAAAAAAATAAATTAGAAGGTTTGAATGGAAATATTAGTGTGGGCGTAGGAACACGAAATAAATACAATACTGCCTTAAATTTGAGCTATAAAATCAAAAAATTTAACTTTTTTGGCAATTATAGCTACCGTTTTGACCAAAGATTCTCCAATGGCTATTCTTTACGAGAAAATAGAATTAATGATTCGATTTGGAATACCAACCAATATAATGACGGCTTGCGAAAACCTAATTTTCATATTGGCAAAATTGGTGCAGATTATTACCTAAATAATACGACTACTATAAGCACTTCGTTAGGGTATAGTTATCGCAAAAGTGTGGACACTGATAATTTGATTTATAAAAATAGTGATAAATTTAAACAACCATTATACGATTATACTCGGAATACCGTTGGCTCAGAAACAGGCAATAACTGGGATTTTGCCTTAAATTTTAAACGCAGTTTTCCCAGCAATAAAAGTGAACTATCGGCAGATGTAGTATATTCGTATGCCGAAAACCCAACTTTAAGTAGTTTTGTTACCCAAAAACAAGCCTATTTATACACTAAAAACGACTCTTTGCAAAATACCACGAATTTGAGTGGTGTAAAAATTCTTACTTTGCAAACTGATTTTGTGTTGCCAATTGGCAAAGCCAAAAAGGGCAAATTTGAAACAGGTTACAAGTCTATTTTCAGAACTATTGACAATAATTTTGTTTCTAATTCCTTTCATTGGGAAAAAAATAGCTACCAACAAGATACAAGACTCAACAATGATTACCGTTATAATGAAAGCATTAATGCTGCGTATGTAATGCTTGGTAATGAATTTAAGGGTTTTCAATGGCAGGCAGGTTTGCGTGCCGAACAAACTTTTACCAAATCAGAGGTATTAACAACAGCACAAGTATTTGATAATCAATATTTTAATATTTTCCCAAGTTTAGTAATCAACAAACAACTAAAAGGCGACCAAGAATTTACCTTGAGTTTTAGTCGCCGATTAAACAGACCACAAGCAGGAACTTTAAACCCTTTTGTAGATTATTCAGACCCTTTAAATTTGCGAAAAGGAAATCCATCTTTACTGCCCGAATATATCAACTCTTTTGAATTAGGATATAATAAAAATTGGAAATTATATTCTTTGAGTACGACTATTTATTACAGAACTATCGAAGGGGTAATTTCCAGATTTAGAACTTTGGATAGTTTAGGTATTGCCACAACTACTTTTGCTAATTTGACAAGTGGAACTTCTTATGGTTTAGAAATGGTTAGTCGTTTGCAGCCTTTTAATTGGTGGGATTTGACCTTGAGTGGCAATATTGCACAATCTACGGTCAATGGAACAAATATTGATGCAACCCTGAATAATAATAACTTGATTTGGAATGTCCGTTTTATTTCTAATACCAGAGTCCATAAAACGCTAAATTTTCAGATAATTGGCAATTATAATGCACCTTTTGTCTTGCCACAAGGTTTGTCTATACCAATTTACGGAGTAGATTTTGCGGTCAAAAAAGATGTAATGAATGGCAAAGGTAGTTTTACTTTAAATATTAGTGATGTGTTTGATATGCGTAAATTTGGGGCAACGCTGTCGAGTGCTACCTTTACCAATGAGTTTGTCAGAAAAAGAGAATCACAAGTTGCAACTTTAAACTTTGTGTATCGTTTTGGCTCTAAAGATTTTGCACCTGCACGCCGAAAAACCAACAAAGGCAATGAAGGCGGATTAGAAGGCGGTGGCGGTGGAGATTTCTAAACCATTGATTAACAATACTTTAGCTAAAAATAGATACAATAAAAATGTTGAAATAAATTGTTTTGTTAAAAAATGTTAAAATATAAATTTAATGTAAGTTTTTTTAGGTTTTTACATTTTTTTATGCAACTTTTGTAACAGTTAAATGTTTAGTGCTTTGCAATAAATATTTCTTTTCATAGCTGGTTGAAAGAATAAGGGCGTAAGATAAATATCTTACGCCCTTTCTGTTTTTATATTTTTTTTTATGTTATAATATCCATACTTTTGTAGGTATTAATTTTTAGACTTTACAAAATGGTGGAAATAGATTTTACAAAATATAGTGACGGACTTGTGCCTGCGATTGTGCAAGACGCAAATACCCATAAAGTATTAATGCTTGGTTTTATGAATCAAGAGGCAATAAATAGCACTATAGAAAGCAAAAAAGTAACTTTTTTTAGTCGTAGCAAACAACGTATTTGGACAAAAGGCGAGACTTCGGGCAATTTTTTGGAATTTGTAGCTATGCACATAGATTGTGATAGAGATACGCTACTTATTCAAGCAAAACCAATAGGGGCAGTTTGTCATACAGGAGCAGACACTTGTTTTGATGAGCAAAACAAGGAAAACCCTATACAATTTATACAAACTTTGGAACAAATTATCCAAAATTATTACCAAAATCCACAAGAAAATTCTTATACAAGTTCTCTTTTCAAAAAAGGAATTAATAAAATTGCCCAGAAAGTAGGAGAAGAAGCAGTAGAAATTGTAATAGAAGCCAAAGATGACAACAAAGATTTGTTCTTAGGAGAAGCAGCAGATTTGTTATACCATTATTTGGTGCTATTAACTGCTAAAAATTTTAGTTTAGCAGATGTAGTTGAAATCTTAAAAAAACGACACCAAAACAAATAAAATTCAGACCTTATCAAAACGTATTGTATATGTCTATTCGCAAACCATTTCATCTAAAAAACTGGGTAGAGGAGCATCGCCATTTGTTGAAACCACCCGTAGGAAATCAACAAATTTATCATGACAATGGAGATTATATTGTGATGGTTGTTGGAGGTCCTAATGCTCGCAAAGATTTTCATTACAACGAAAGTGAAGAATTGTTTTATCAATTAGAAGGCACTATTACTTTGCAAATTATCGAAGAAAATACCCAAAAAAGCATTGAAATCCAAGAAGGCGAAATGTTTTTGTTGCCCGCAAAAATACCACATTTGCCACAAAGACCTGCCAACACTGTAGGATTGGTGATAGAAAGATATAGAAAAATAGGGGAAAAAGATGGTTGTTTGTGGTTTTGTGAACATTGCAAACACAAATTACATGAAGAATATTTTGCAATGACAGATATTGTAAAACAATTACCTGAAGTAATGCACAAATTTTATAGTTCGGAAGATTTGCGAACTTGCAAAAATTGTAATAGCATCATGCAAAAACCGTAAAATAAAAGTTACTGTTTAGATACGTTGGCAAGGGTGCTTTTAGTGGTTTTACGCTTGTCAAGGTGCGAAAAGCACCCTTGCCAACGTCAAAAATCGTAATTGTTAGCAATGCAATAGATTCTTTGCTATGTTTAAAATGAAAATTTTGTTTGATTGCCAAAAAAGATTTTTGCTTAAGTTTTTTTTGGCATAATTTATAAAAATAGTAGATAGTTTCTTTGATAGTAGTATTTTTTTTGCATTTTTGGCATTATATCTGTAAATTGTAGGAAAAACTCAATGTTTATGCTAAAAATTATTATCTACTCCAAACTTCTGCTACTTGTATATTTCTTTACAAGTTCTTTTACTTATGCCCAATCCAAATCCAACGTAACAGCTACTCGTGTGGTGATTAATGCAGGCGTAACCTACACCCGTATTCGTAGTGTATCTATACGGATAGAGGCAAATGCTGCTACGCAAATGTTAGTAGCCAATGATAGCACTTTTCGCGGAGTTGCGTGGCAAAAATATTCGATGATAGTGCCACAATGGTTTTTGACCGAAGGCGAAGGCGACAAATATGTGTATGTAAAATTTAAAGATAGCAAAGGAATAGAAAGTGCTATAGTCAAAGATAAAATAATTTTGGACAAAACTCCCCCACAAAATTCTTCTATTTTGATAGACGTAGAAAATGGCATTGTAAAAGACCCTTCCAAACCTGTGCAACTCAAAATCAGTGCAGACGGGGCAACATATATGATGGTTTCTAATCAAAAAGAATTTTTACAAGCCAAATGGGAAATTTATAAAACCGAATTAGAGTGGTTTTTAGATGCAACTACAGATGGAACAAAAGATGGTTTGAAACAAGTATTTATCAAGTTTAGAGATAAAGGTGGCAATGTGTCTGAAGTTTCTTTTGATGCTATTATGGTGGATACGCAAGTGCCTGTAGATGAAAAAATTTCGGCTACTACGGTCAAAAATTTTACTACCATTCCCGAAATTCAGCTAACTCTTTTTGTACGTGGTGGTACAGAAATGCTTTTGAGTGAAAAACCAGACTTTGCAGAAGCTACTTGGAAACCCTACGAACCGTCTATCAAATGGAAATTTACCACACAAGGCAAAAATAAAATCTATGCAAAATTTAGAGATGAAGCCAATAACGAATCTGCGGTAGCCTCGATGGAAATGATTTTTGACAATATTCCGCCTACAGATTGCAGTATTATCATAGACGAAGGCAAAGAATCTACCAAACATTTGGATAGAGTAGTAAAAGTAAGCATCAGTGCAAAAGAAGCTACACAAATGATAGTGAGTAATAGTTTAGATTTTTTTGGAGCTACTTGGATGCCTTACACCGAAATTATTATGTGGAAATTGGCAACAGGAAATTTTGGCGAAAGAAGTGTATATGTACGATTTAAGGACGTATATGGCAATGAAACTGCGGTTTTTAGCGACAAAATACTGTATGAACAAAAGTAAATCATGCAAGTTGCGTAGAATGTAGTACGTAATTTGGAGGAGTTGCCTTCAACTGCAAGGTTTTTAATGAATTTGCAAAGCAAATTTATTAAAAACCTTTGAAATGAAATTTATTTACTAATTTTATTATTACTTTCCTCTAATAATATTGATAGGGTCTATGGCTGCTGCTTTTTTTGCGGGAAAATATCCTGCTAAAGCCGTAATCAACAAACCAAAAACAAAGGCAGAGGCATAAAAATAAGGATTAAAATTGATAGGCAAATAATCAAATGCTAAGATACCACGACTAATATTTACTTTGTAATTGCCTGCAATAGAGGAGAAAAAAAATCCCAAAATCAACCCCAAAATTCCACCAGAAAAACCAATACACAAGGCTTCGGTCAAGAAAATAGAAAGAATAGCTTTGTCTGTATAACCAATAGCTTTCAAAATAGCAATATCGGGCATTTTTTCATAAATAATCATAGTCAAAATATTAAAAATTCCAAAACCTGCTACCAACATCATAGAAGCTATAACGACATAAATAGCCAAATTTTGCAATTTAAAAACGGCAAAAATACCTTCATTTGCCTTTATCCAATCTTCGGCTTTATAGACAAAACGGCGTTGATATTGTGCTGCCAAAATTTCGGCTTTTTCAATATCTTTTATTTTCATATTAATATCGGTAATGTAATTAGCATCTACGTTTAATAGTTTTTGGGCATTTCGTAAGGTAACATAAGCCCTTGTGTCATCTACACTCGTTACACCTGTACGATTGATACCTACTACTTTTAACTCCAATACGACACCTTTTGGAGAACTAACCAAGAGATACATTCCTACTTTTGCTGCCAAATTATTTGCCAAACCTGCCCCCAAGACAATGCCATTATTGATTTCGTTGAGTTCGGCAAAACTACCATCAATGATATATTTTTGGACATTAAACAAAAAGTTTTCTTTGATTACGTCTATTCCTGCTATTCTAGCACCTGTTTGCGACACTCCAGCACGAATAATAACTTGCGTAGCCAAAAATGGCGAAACTCCCAATATTTCCTTATCATTTTCCAAAGTTTTGATAATTTGATAGGCATTTTCTATGCGGGGATTTTCTTCTATATTTTTTTGGTTATTGACAAAATAAATATTTTCGTTACTTGTGTCTATTGCATTTTTGTTGCTAATAGATTGTTCGGCATAACGTGCCAAAATACTTTTGGTATTATCTTTTTTGCCATCATTATAAATACGAATATGTGCCGAAAAATCAATAGTCCGTTTCACAAAATAGGTTTGAATACCTGTAATAATTCCTGCTTGAAAAATACAAGCAGCAACCCCAAAAGTTACCCCCAAAACAGCAGCTAAAGTTTGTTTTTTTTTGGAAAATAGATGCCGAATGGCAATACGTAAAATGGGATTTTGTCTAAATATTTTTTTCATAGGTGCTGCAAAAGTAGTATTTTTTTGGGCAGTACAAAAATACAAAGCATAAATTTTTATTCTCTCCTACTTTTAAGCAACGTAAACTACAGATACCGTATATTCGTTTTTAGGCGGAGATGCCTAAAGGCAAATATCTAAATATCTCTGCCATTAGTAGGCTTTTAATCTGTAGTTCACGTTAATTTATGCGATATTTTGTGTGATAAAGCCGAAAAAGTTGTTTATTTGTGGAAGTTTGCTATCTTGAGAAAGTTATTTCAATGCCATTTTAAGGCTGCATACATATAATACCAAACCAATTATCTTACTTATTTTGATGCTATGAAAAATTTTTGCAAAATTTTGGTCTATTTTTTTATTTTTTGTACTACTTTTCAACAAACTGTTGCTCAAGAAATTACACAAGCAAATGCCTATCTACAAATAGGAGAAAAAAACCTGCAAATGGGCAGAAATGATATTGCTTTGGAAAATTACCAAAAAGCATTGCTTATTTATCAAAAAACTTACACCGAAAAAAATGATTTGGTAGCCGATTGTTACAACCATTTGGGTATTGTATATTGGAACACAGGCAATAACGAATTGGCATTAGATTATCTACACAAAGCCTTACATATTCGCCAAAGTTTATACCAAGAAAATCATGCAGAAGTAGCTGCCTCTTACAACGATATTGGTTTGTTGTATGCAAATACAAAACCATTTGTAGCATTGGAATATTACCAAAAAGCATTAGCCATTTACCAAAAAGTGTATCCCGAAAACCACCCATCTATTGCAACTTCCTACAACAATATTGCCTTTGTGCAACATTCCCAAAAACAATACGAAGAGGCAATTATAAATTTTAATAAAGCATTGGAAATCAGGAAGATAGTATATGAAAAAGACCACCCAAACGAAGCATTTATTTATTTGAGTTTAGGGCAGGTATATAGTGATTTGGATAAGTATGATAATGCGTTGGAATATTATGAAAAAGCATTGAAAATTTATCAAAAAAATTATGGAGAAAAACACCCCGAAATTGCACAAATTTATAATCTCTTAGCTACTTTGTATCTCAAACGTAGTGATTTTGAGCCTGCTATTAAGTATGTGCAGAAAGCATTAGAAGCAAATGTAATAGATTTTTTTGCTACTAATAATAGACAAAATTCGCCAATAAAAAATTATTATAGTGGAAATTTTTTGCTAAATTCCTTACTATTAAAAGCACAAATCTATGAAAACTTACATTACCAAAAAACATTAAAGTTTAAAGATTTGACTACAGCTTTGACTTGTTTGGAACTTGCAGATTCTTTGTTGGTGGAGTTGCGACAGTTGCGAACCAATAAAAATGATAAAATAGCCTTAGGAATTACGGCAACAGAAGTCTATGAGGAGGCTATTCGTTTATGTATGCAAATGGCAGAAGTTACAGTATTGGGGGCAAAAAAAAATTATGAAAAACGTGCTTTTGCCTTTGCAGAAAAAAGCAAATCTGCGGTTTTGTTGAGTGCTATTTCGGATACACAAGCCAAAGAATTTGCAGGAATTCCCAAAGAAATTTTAGAAGAAGAAAAAGAATTGAAAGCCGAAATAACTTTGTACGAACAAGCACTAACCAACAAAAAAGATGAACAAATTGCACGTAATAAATTATTTGAATTGAATAGAAAGTATGAAGTATTTGTAAAAGATTTGGAAAAGAAATTCCCTGCTTATTACAACTTAAAATACAACATTAAACTAAGTACTGTAGATAGTGTACAAAAAAATCTACCTAAAGAAACGGCTATGCTTAGTTATTTTATAGCCGAAAAACAGCAAAAAATCTATATTTTTGTGCTAACAAAGCACAAATTTAAGGCGTATGCTATCAAAAAAGAAGAAAATTTTGATAATTCCATTACCATTCTTCGCAATACAATTATCTATAAAGTGCAAAAAGAATATGTAGAAGTTGCCCAAAAACTACATCAACAATTAGTTCCTATGCAGTTGGCAAATAAAATTAAAAACCTTATTGTTGTACCAGATGGTCGTCTTGCTACCATTCCATTTGAGGTTTTGCTCTACAAAAAAACAGCAAAAAATTCTACTATTTTATACAGCAATTTGCCTTATTTGCTAAAAAAATATGCTATTAGTTATGCCTATTCTGCTACACTATTCACACAAAATAACAACAAAATAAATGCACAAGCTAATAATAGTATGTGTTTGATAGCACCTATCCACTTTCAAAATTTCTCTACTTTGCAAGATAGTGAAAAAGAAGTAAACACTTTAGCAAGTCTAAATCCCAACGCAAAAATTTACCTTCGTGGCAACGCACAAGAAAAATTACTACAAACAGCCGAAATTCAAGAGGCTAATTACCTACATTTTGCTACACATGGCGTAGTAGATGAGTTGATTCCTGAAAAATCTCGAATTATGTTATATGCCGACAGCAGCAAAAAAAATGATGGCATTGTATATGCCCCCGAACTATATAACATAAAACTCCGTGCTAATTTGGTGGTTCTTTCGGCTTGTCAAACAGGTTCTGGAAAAATTTCACGTGGCGAAGGAATTATCGGATTAACAAGACCGTTGTTGTATGCAGGTGCAAAAAATTTGTTGGTTAGTTTATGGAAAGTGGCAGATGCCTCTACTGCACAACTGATGATAGATTTTTACAAGCCTTTTTTAGCTAATACCTCACAAACTTATCGAGGTTATGCAAGTTATTTACAAAAAGCAAAGCTAAAAATGATAGCCGATAATGTGTATGCAGCCCCTTTTTATTGGAGTCCGTTTTTTTTGATTGGGCAATAATTTTAATAAAAACAAAAAATTTAATAATTTTATTATATGATGCAAATTTTTGAGTATGCTTTAGTTTCTTTGTTTCGTAGGTGGAAAAAACACAGTGCTTTGGTATTTATTTATGCAATTTTGGTTGCTTTTTATGCTTCTATTATTTTGCTTACGAGTAGTTTGCAACAAGAATCTAAAACCGTTTTGGCAGATATTCCTGAGCTTTGGGTGCAGCAAATTGTAGGAGGCAGATTGCAACCTGTTTCTATAAGTTTGGTAGATTCTTTGCAAAATATTCGAGGGGTAGAAAAAATATATCCGCGTGTTTGGGGTTATTTGCCCGAATCTGCAACAGGTGCGGTGCTAACAGTTATGGGAATTTCTACAGAGATAGACGAAATACCATTTATTCATCTTTTAGACGAATCTTTAAGTAAAAAACATATTCTACAAGACCAAGAAGTATTGGTAGGTACAGGAATTTTGGAATTACGGAAATTAAAAATAGGAGATTATCTAAGTATTTCAGATTTGGCAGATAGTATTCAAAATTTTCAAATTATTGGAACATTTGATGCAAAAGCTGATATATTGACCAAAGATTTATTGGTATTTTCGCGAGGCACTGCCCAAAAATTGTTAGGTTTACAAGCTACCGAAGCTACAGATATTGCCCTAAAAATCAAGAATAGCGAAGAAGTTGCAAATATTGGCAAAAAAATAGACAACCGTTTTCCTGCTTTGCGTGTCGTAAGCAAACAACAGTTACAAGCCACCTATCAAACTCTATTTTCGTGGCGTGCAAGTTTGTTTATCTATGGTTCTGTTATAGCTTTGTTGGCGTTTATTTTGTTGGTTTGGGACAAGGCAACAGGTTTAAGTGGCAACGAACAGAAAGAACTTGCTATCTTAAAAAGTGTTGGCTGGAGTATAAACAATGTATTGTGGCTAAAATTATCTGAAGCAATAATCATTGCTATTACCGCCACTTTATTTGGCATTTTGTTTGGATATGCACATATTTACTATTTTGATGCAAGTATTTTGAAACCTTTTATGGCGGGTTGGTCTGTGTTGTATCCTTCGTTTCATCTACCTTTGTCGGTCAATGTATCGGATATTTTGCTCATTAGCACTTTGTCTATAGTGCCTTATTTGACTGCAAGTGTTATTCCTGCTTGGTTTGTAGCTATTACAGACCCTGCACAGATTATGCGGTAAAATTTCTAATTTTACGTTTGTTAAGGTTTAAATTTACGATTGTTAAGGTTTAATTTTACGATTGTCAAGGTCTTCGACCATTGCCAACGTAAAATTAAATCTCGACAAAATCAATTTTATGTTGGCAATGGTCGAAGACCTATTTTACGTTGGCAACGGTCGAAGACCTTGACAATCGTAAAATTATGCCTTGAAAAAATCAATTTTACGTTGGCAAGGGTCGAAGACCAATTTTACGTTGGCAACGGTCGAAGACCTTGACAATCGTAAAATTATGCCTTGAAAAAATCAATTTTACGTTGGCAATGGTCGAAGACCTTGACAATCGTAAAATTGTATTTTACAAATCAAAACCACAATAAGACAAATCAAAACTTTTGTTATTGATTGGAAAATCGGAAATTTCTTGATTTCGCAAAGCCAATGCCAATGCCAACCAATTATGAAAAGATGGGTCTTTGATTTTGTAATGGGCAAGTTCTCCGTTTTCGTTGGTAATAGCAGTATGTACTATTTCGCCACGCCAGCCTTCGGTCATCGAGATAGCAAACATATTTGCTTGTAATTTTATATCTTGCACAGGTTTTGGAGGTGGTGGCAATTTGTTGATATCTTGCGTAAAAGTTTGGACTAATAGCATAGATTTTTCTATTTCTATTTTTCGCAATACGCCTCTTGCATTCACATCTCCCGTTTGCAACAAAGCAGGTTTGTAAGGAATTTCTTTAAAAGCACCAAAAGGGTGCGAATATCGAATATCTCTTGGCAATCCAACCATACGAGCAGGCATTCCTACAGCACCAATTTTTTGCATTTGTTTTAGCGAATTTGTGCCAATATTTTCAAAACGACTTAATACTGAAGGCATATTAAATGCCATAATATTAAGCTCTTGAAACCGAACTATAAAATCTTCAAATAATTTATTTAGTCTTTCGATAAGTTTGTCGTGCAATGGATAATGTGTGCCTGCGGTACGGACAAGTGATTTTCCAAAACGATTTCCACACCAAAACTGCATATAATTGATAACAGGAGTTCGCAAAGCACCTAATACGGCACTGCCCAACTGATAGGCAATATCGGTAAACATAGCACTCAAATCTCCTACATGGATAGCTATTCTTTCCAATTCCAAAGCTACTGCTCTTTCCATTTGCAACCTTTCGCATACTTCTATTCCCGCCAAAGTTTCCATAAGACTCACAAAAGCCAAATTATGTCCAATAGCAGTATCTCCTGCAATATTTTCGGCTAAAGTGGTGCGTTGCAAAAGTTTCGTTTTTTGAAGCATCAAACTTTCTATTCCGCGATGTTGAAATCCTAATTGAATTTCGAGATGCAATACTTTTTCGCCATTGCAAATAAAACGAAAATGCCCAGGTTCTATTACTCCAGCATGAATAGGACCTACGCCAACTTCGTGTAATTGGTCAGAATCAATTTGATAGAATGGATAATTTGCGATTGTTTTTTTGGGATTTGAACGGTTAAAGGCATAACGGATTGGTTTTAGCCATGGATGTCCTGCAAAAGACACATTCCAATTTTCGGCTATTTCTCTTTCGTAACCGTGCATAGCGTAATGTTTTTCGCTGATAGATGGTAGTTCGTGCTTATCTTTTGCATTTAGTTCAAAAGAAAGCAGTTCTATAGTGTGTTTGCTATCGTCTGCAATGGCACAAATAAATTTTAGCTTGTTATTGGTTGGGTACGCATAATAAGCCACACAACGATTGTACTGATTATCAAGCATTTCAGACACAGTTTGTGCAAATTTTTTATAGGGCATTGTCGGAATTTCGGCAATAGCTACGGTTTCGTTGTTGCGGATAGTCATTGGTTAGCCGTTTTATTCGTTTGCAAGTACGACAAAAAATGATGTTAGGGAAAAAAATTAGACTTATATTTAGCTTAAAATTATGGCGAATTGGGAATATGTTTTTTTGGCTATTGATTTTAAGCAAATGATGCACTCCTACACATTGCCAATTCTATTCCAATACCAATTTTTTCACTACCATTCCTCTTTCAGTTTCTATTTGCAACACATAAATAGCTTTTGATAAATGTGAAATATCCATACTGCTATTTGCTTGCATTGAATTATTTTCATAAACTTGTTGCCCTAAAACTGAAAATATTTTAAGATTTTTGATTTGCAAATTTTCTGTTTTTATCGTAAAAAAGGCATTGGTAGGATTTGGAAAAATGCTTATCTTTTCTGCTAAATTTTCATCTCTTACACTTGTTACTGTTGAAGTTGTGAGTTCTTTTCGTCTTGGGCATTTTTCTAAAACTAATTTCATTCTCTCTACTTGGCACTTGGTAAACAAATTCATGCAAGCATCATTGGTATAATCCATAAAATTTTCGGGCATGGCAATAGTTTCGCATTTGTTTTTATCTAACGATTGACAACTAAATCTTTCCTCAGTAGGATAACTTAATCGAGGTGTATCTTCGCAAAAATCATTATCAGTGCATAAACCTCTTATATCACTAAATGTATGCAAAATCCCTAAAAAATGTCCTAACTCGTGGGTAAGTGTACGACCATAACCATAACGATATTCAATTGGGTTTATTTGTCCTAAACTGACCAAAGTACGAGAAGTAATAATTACCCCATCAGTAAAAACTGTCCCATAAATTGGGTCTAATCCATTCAAAGGCGAGAAATCTGGAAATTGTGCAAAACCTAACAACCGATTACCTCCATCTTTAAGTTCATTTACTACCCATATATTTAGATATTTATAAGGATTTCTAATAGTTTGTGGTTTTACATCTCTTTCAAAGTCAGATAATTGCCATTCCGTTTTACCAAATTTAGTATGTCTTACAATTCCTTCTTCTTTCAATACAACACCATTGCTATCTGTTTTTGCCAAAACAAAGTTAATTGATATTTTCCCCACCATATTTTTAAACATTTCGGGAGTTCTTACTGTATCAGCATTTAGCCTATTATAATCTTCATTAATCACTTTTAGTTGTTCGTCAATTTGCGTTTTCGTAATTTTATTTACATCATCATTTGGGTTATTGGTTTCTATAATATGAAACAAGACAGGAATTGTATAAGTTTTTTCCTCTGTTCGGGCATTACTTTGTGCTTTTTGACTTATCAGTTGTTTGATAATTTGCTCTTGTTCTAAGTTTGGTTTATGTGTAAAACCACATCTTTGTTCTTGGGCTTGGATAGCAAAAGAAAATAGAAAAGTTACTAAAGTTACTAAAAATTTGGTTTTCATAACATTGTTATATAAAATTGCCCTATCAAAAATTAAAATGATGGGCAAAGATAAAATTTATTTTTGAATTTAGGGTAAAACCATGATACCCAAAAAATTAAACCATCATATTCTAACCAACAGTTTTTCAGTTTTATTTTATTCAGTTTTACGAGAGTGCCACCACAGAAAAATAAATAACTCCTAATTTTTATATTTTCTTAAATTGACTAACTTTGTTTTCTAAAATAAAGACGAAATATGAAACTTACCATTCAGAATATAGGGCAAATAAAAAATGCCGAAATAGACCTTAGTAAAGATTTAATTGTATTATGTGGGGCAAATAATAGTGGAAAAACGTATTTAGCTTATACCATTTATGGGCTTTATAAATATACAGAAGTGTTGGCAGATAAAGCAACATTAGACAATATTACTGAAAAATTGGTAACATTATTTAGTATTGGAAGTATTGATTTTGATTTGCAAAATATTTTTTTTGACAAAAAGGCAAAAATTTTAGATGTATTACAAAGCACATACATAGAATATTTATCGACTGTTTTTTCATCTCCAAAAGATTTTTTTAATGAGGCTATTGTTACTATAAAAATAGAAGATGAACAAATAAGGTCAAACTTAATAGAAGTAGCAATAGAAACAACTTTAAAATTTGGAGAAAATATAAATGTACGAATAAAAAAAGATAAAAATAACTCAATACTTAATGTTACACTTGTTCAGGAAAATATGCAAGAAGTTTTTCCTCATGATGTAATTCTACAAATTATTAATAGTAAAATACTTGGAATTATTCTCGATGCCATTTTTGTAAATATTCATATTGCACCTGCCGAAAGATTAGCTGTTAATCTATTTAGTAAAGAACTTTCTGAAAAAAGACATAAACTAATTGATACTGTTCTTGACTTTAATAAATCTAAAAATCCACTTGATTTTATAGGACAACAAGCTTCCCGATATTCTTTGCCCATTAAAGATAGTTTGAATTTTGCGGAAAGACTTGATATTTTACAAAAACAGAAAAGTCCCCTTGCTCATTTGGCAGATAATATAGAAAAAACTATTTTACAAGGTAAAATGAAGGTATCAAAATCAGGTGAAGTATTATTTAGCCCAAATAATTCTAAAATGAATTTAGGTATTCATCTTACAGCATCTGTTGTAAAATCATTGGCAAGTATTGTTTTTTATTGTCGACATTTAGCAAAACCGAATGATTTTTTGATTATTGACGAACCCGAATTGAATTTACACCCTGATAATCAACGAAAAATAGCTCGTGTACTTGCACAAATGGTCAATGCAGGTATAAAAGTGATGATTAGTACACATAGTGATTATGTAATTAGAGAACTCAATAACTTGATGATGTTACACACAAAAGATAATGAAAAGCAAGTAAACCAACTTATGAAAAAATATGGCTACCAAAAAGACCAAATTTTAGACCATCATAAAGTTGGTGCATATCTTTTTACTTCCGAAGTTAAGGCATTAGAAGTTAGCAATACAGGTTTTGAGGTTAAAACTATTGATGACGAAATTAATCAACTTAATAATTCGGCAAATGATATTTTCTTCACTTTACACGATAACGACTAAAATATGCCTACCGAAAATATATTAGCAGCTATCAAAGCAACAGTTTTTTCAAAATATGAAGAAACTACTACTCTTTTAAATAAAAAAGATAAAAAGCTAACACTTATAGAAACTCATCAAGATGCTGAATGTACTAAAATAGATTTTGAAATTACAAATGATATTTTAGTCTATAAGTTTGATAAAGTTGTCCACACTGAAAAAGGAGATAAAATTGAACATCATTTGTTATTTCTTGAAAAAGACACGCCCATAAGAACTACTTGTGATTATATTCTTTTTTACTTAAAGAAAACTAAAAAGGGAGGTAATAAGTTGTATGTGATTATTTGTAATATGAAGTCTAAAACAAAAGGGAATATGGAACAACAAATGTCGGCAGGTGTGATTTTAGGCGAATTTATAGCAAAAACAGCTTTTCGTTGTCATAATAATTGGAATAGTCAAATAGGAAATCAACTTACAGAAGATTATTCAGTTTGTGAATTAGCTATTTATTCAGAGATACCTTCATCTGTAACAATTCCCAAAGGATGTTCTAAGCCTCAAAAAATATATCACAAAAGAAAGCCTTTGGAATGTAATAAATTATACAATCTTGATACTATATTGAGTGGAATGTTTTAAGCAATTCCTACTTATTTTTTCAACCAAACTATGCACCCAACAAACACCCCCAACACTCCCGAAGAAATCCTCGAAATATTCGGAGCAAGAGAACATAATTTAAAGAACATAGATTTAACCATTCCACGCAATAAATTAGTCGTTTTTACGGGAATTAGCGGAAGTGGGAAATCAAGCCTTGCTTTCGACACCATTTATGCCGAAGGACAACGCCGATATATGGAAAGTTTTTCGGCGTATGCACGCAGTTTTATTGGCAATATGGAAAGACCAGATGTCGATAAAATCAACGGACTTAGCCCTGTTATTTCCATCGAGCAAAAAACCACAAGCCGAAATCCACGTTCTACTGTCGGTACGGTTACGGAAATTTACGACTTTTTGCGACTGTTGTATGCACGTGCAGGCGAGGCGTATTCTTACGTTACAGGCGAAAAAATGATTAGGCAGACCGAAGACCAAATCATTGAAAGTTTGCTAGACAAATTTAAGGATAAGAAATTGACTTTGCTTGCCCCTGTTGTGAAAGGTCGCAAAGGACATTATCGGGAATTATTTGTCGAAATTGCTAAAAAAGGTTATACAAAAGTCCGAATTGATGGCGTAATAATGGATATTGTGCCAAAAATGCAGCTTGACCGTTATGTAATTCACGATATTGATATTGTCATTGATAGAATTGTGGTAACAGAAAAAGACAGATTTCGCATTACACAGTCCATAAAAACAGCTTTAAAAGAAGGTCAAGGAATTTGTATGGTACGCAATGAAAAAGGTGATGTTAGCTTTTTTTCTAAGTTTTTGATGTGTCCAACTTCGGGCATTGCATACGACGAACCTGCACCTAATATGTTTTCCTTCAATTCGCCTTATGGAATGTGTCCGACTTGTAATGGCTTGGGTTATGTGGAGGAAATTACTCGTGAAAGTGTCATTCCAGACGATAGTTTAAGCATTGCAGAAGGTGGAATTGCACCGTTGGGAGAAGCCAAAAATTCTTGGATTTTCAATAAAGTTGAAGTTATCCTAAAAAAGTACAAATGTAAGATAGATACGCCAATTAAAAAATTACCTAAACAAGTTGTCGATATTGTGTTGTATGGTGATGGCGAAGATAAAATACAAGTCGCAGCCTCAACAGGCAACGAATACCAAACTGTTTATGAGGGAATTATTCCATTTTTGAAAAAACAACTTGCCGAAGGCACAGACAAAATGGCGGAATGGGTGGCAGAATTTGCAAAAATTTCGACTTGTCCAGACTGCAAAGGACAACGGTTAAAAAAGGAAAGTTTGCACTTCAAAATTGCCGACAAAAATATTGCAGAAATTGCCGAATTAGACATTGTAGAATTGGGAAAATGGTTTGAGAAATTGCCAAAAAAACTATCAGAAAGACAAAGCCAAATTGCTACCGAAATTCTCAAAGAAATCAATAAAAGAGTAGGTTTTTTGTTGGGTGTTGGCTTAGATTATTTGACTTTGAACCGAACTTTGCGGACTTTATCGGGTGGCGAAGCACAACGCATACGTTTAGCTACACAAATTGGTACGCAATTAGTCGGCGTTTTGTATATTCTTGATGAGCCAAGTATTGGACTTCACCAAAGAGATAACGTAAAGCTAATCAAGGCTTTACGAGATTTGCGAGATTTAGGAAATACGGTTTTGGTGGTGGAACACGACAAAGATATGATGCTTGATGCAGATTATATTGTCGACATTGGACCTGGGGCAGGACGACACGGCGGAAAAGTAGTAGCACAAGGAACTCCTGAAGAGTTTTTGAAATTGGGCAGTTCGACAGCCGATTATTTGAGTGGAAAACGCAAAATTGAAGTGCCAAAAACACGCAGAACAGGCAACGGAAAAGTGATAGAATTGCGAAATGCAAAGGGACACAATTTAAAAAATGTTACTTTAAAATTGGAATTAGGCAAAATGATTTGCGTAACAGGCGTATCAGGAAGTGGCAAAAGTAGCTTAATTCACGACACATTATTCCCAATTTTGAACAAACATTTTTTCAATGCCAAACGTGAACCTTTAGAATTTTCGGAAATCGTAGGCTTAGAACACATAGACAAAGTAATAGAAGTCGACCAAACTCCGATTGGCAGAACTCCCCGCAGCAATCCTGCAACTTATACCAATATGTTTACGGACATTCGCAGCGTATTTTCAGAGTTGCCCGAAGCCAAAATTAGAGGTTATAAAGCTGGTCGTTTTTCGTTTAACGTCAAAGGTGGACGTTGCGAAACTTGCGAAGGAGCAGGTAAGAAAGTTATCGAAATGGACTTTTTACCACCTGTTTTGATAAATTGCGAAACTTGCAAAGGCAAAAGATATAATAGAGAAACCCTCGAAATTCGTTTTAAAGGAAAATCTATTGCCGATATTTTGGATATGACCGTAGAGCAAGGCATAGACTTTTTTGCTGCACAACCGAGAATTTCTGCACGCATAAAAGCCTTATTTGACGTAGGTTTAGGCTATATTACCTTAGGGCAACACGCAACAACCCTAAGCGGAGGCGAAGCACAAAGGGTAAAATTAGCCACCGAATTAGCCAAAAAAGACACAGGCAAAACCCTCTACATTCTCGACGAACCTACAACAGGTTTGCATTTTCAAGATATTCAGGCTTTGCTTGATGTGTTGAATAAATTGGCAGACAAAGGCAATACGGTTTTAGTGATAGAACACAATTTAGATGTTATCAAGGTAGCTGATTATATTATAGATTTGGGTCCCGAAGGTGGCAACGGTGGCGGAAAAATCATTGCTGAAGGTACTCCCGAAAAGGTGGCGAAGGTGAAGGGAAGTTATACGGCGGAGTTTTTGAGGAGGGAGTTGTAAAAAACTTACAGAGATACCAAAAAATATTATTTTTTAGTATCTTTGTAATATACACAAATACAATAACATAAAATTGGCTTATAATGATACAAAATATACATTTACAAAACTTCAAAAATCATAAAGACACACAAATAAGTTTGGGAAACTTGACTTTATTGTGTGGACAAAATGGTGTAGGCAAGTCGTCAATGATACAAAGTTTATTGCTATTACGTCAAACTTATCAAAAAGAACAACTTAGCAAAGGCTTGAGTTTAAATAAGCCCTTATGTTATGTTGGTAATGGTAAAGATGCTTTATTTCAACTTGCAAAAAAAAACGATAAAATAGAAATAGGATTGATGTTTGATAATAAAATGTTGAAATGGAGTTTTGATGTTCAAAATAAATTTACAAAAGATTTTTTAGACCTTGTTAGCACCAATAAGTTAAAGATAAGTGAAACATTTAACATTATTAAAGACAATTCCGCTATATTTTCCTTGTTTAATAATAATTTTCAGTATATCAGTGCAGCAAGAGAGGCTAAATATGAGTCGAATGATTATGTGGTAGATAGCGAAAAGCAATTATCTGTAATGGAAGGAAGGGCAGAATTAACAGCTCACTTTTTATACAAATACCAAAACGAAAATGTAACAGAAGTATTGCTACACCCTAATTATAAAGAGAATACCACTTTACTTTTTCAAGTTACTGCGTGGGAAAAAGAAATTAGTAAAGGAATTCAAGTACATCCTAAAAAAGTGGGTGGTGGTTATGAAATTAAGTATAGATTCGATAATTCAGATAAGCAAACAAAAAAAGAGGAAGGTTTTTCTTCCAAAAATGTAGGCTTTGGCATTTCTTACTCTTTACCAATTATTGTCGCTGTGTTGTATGCTAAAAAAGGTAGTTTAATCATTATCGAAAATCCCGAAGCACACTTACACCCATACGGTCAAGCTAAATTAGCCGAATTATTGTGTATTGCAGCCCAAGCAGGTATTCAAATTATCATAGAAACACACTCTGACCACATTCTTAATGGTGTATTGGTGCAATGCAAAAAATTTGAAGTAGAAGAGAAAGGAATTGACCGCAATAAAGCCAAGATTTGGTATTTTGAGAGAGATGAAGAAACACATTCTGCCAAAGCAATAGAGGTGGAAATTTCTGAAAGAGGCAAAATAAATAAAGCTCCTATTGGATTTTTTGACCAATTTGGTAAAGATTTAAGGTATTTAATGAAAAATAATCATAAAGAGAGCAATGGATAAATTTCATATTTACCTACATTTTCCCAAGAATATAGATGAATACGTCCATGACGCAGAAGACGTTAATAATGTAATAGAAGAATTAGCTATGCTTATTATTAGGGCTGATTGTGAAAAAGGTACAGAACTTTATTATGATGGAGGTAATTTAGATGTGTTTGTAGAAAACATCAAGGTGGTGGCTGATTGTGGTGAGGCATACGATTTTCAAAGTCCTGATTTAAGAGTTTATGAGTTGTTAGAAAAAGCAAAAGATACCACATTAAAACCTTCTTTTAGCATAAATGAATATACTTATTATGGTTTGTGGAATTTTGATAATAAAGAATTGTCTAACAATTTTTCGGATATTTTTAAAGAAATAACCGAAAGAAAACTTATTGGTGCGAATAAAACCAATGAAAAATATTTACTTATCAACATTTTTGCACCATTACAATTCAACCGCAATTTTATCTCTATATTGAAAGATAGTAGTTTAGAGAGTAATATTATCTTACCTCAATTTGTTTTTATTGAATATGTTGCAGATTTTAAAAGTTTGGAAGAATGGTTTGAAAAAAATAGACTTACAAGAAACTATACTTTTGACGATTATAGACACATAGAAGGGCACAAAGATTATATACCTAAAAAATCTCCTCTTTTAAATGGAGATAAAAAGCACGCAGAAAGTTTGTTAAAACAGGCTATTGGAGATAAACGTGCAAAAGCATATCTTATCAACTTTGATGAGAAAAATAAGTGTTATATTCGTTTTGAATATGAAAATGATACTCCTCAAAATCAATATCACGCCTATCATTTAGTTCATAATAAAAGGAGTGAAAAACCTTATCAAAGAGATGAAAAAGCAGAAAAAGAAATTCCTGAAAGAATTTTAGTAATATTAGAATACCGAAAGAAAATAAAAAAGAAGTAAAATATCTTTACACAGAGGAATTTTAGCTACCAACACAAAATTCAGAAAGGAATGTTACAAAATCTACAACCTAAAAAAACCCTCAAAATCCGTTTTAAAGAAAAATCCATTGCTTATTTGTTGGATATAAGATAGTAAAAAGTTCATTAATTGTACGTAATATAGCTTTATTATGCTTAGCAAAAACATGAAGTATTGACATAAAATAACGTGAACTACGGATTACTTTATTGATAATCAATGAGTTACAAATAAAATATATAATAAATAAGTTGCGTAGCAACCGTATATTCGCCTTTAGGCGAATGAAATGTAAGGATAAAAATGAACTTGGTTATAAATTCACAAATT
>JBIKRY010000067.1:0-17485 GCA_044348925.1 Bernardetiaceae bacterium | reverse complement strand
ACATCAGAGCTATATTTTTCTTCAAATCCTGTGAAAATTTCGCACAACTCTACCAAGAGTTGGCAAATGCCTATAGGGTAAAATTGGAATAAAGTGCCAAAGTGGGAATTGCTGATATAACGTGAACTACGGATTACTTTATTGATAATCAACAAGTTACAAGTAAAATATATAATAAATAAGTTGCGTAGTAACCGTATATTCGCCTTTAGGCGGGGCTGCCTAAGCGAATGAAATGTAAGGATAAAAATGAACTTGGTTATAAATTCACAAATTTTGAGAAATAATTACTATTTTTCTTTCAATTTACCTGACTCATTCGCCTAAAGGCGAATATACGGTATCCGTAGTTCACGTTAAAATAATAAGTATATTTTTAATAATTTTTTCTGACGTTGGCTGTGTTTCAGTGCCAACTCGGTTCTTGGCGGAAGAATAAAAAATAAATCGTAATAAATCATTGATTGAAAGATTACAACTTTTTGAAAGATGTAACCTTTAATTTTTCAAATATATTTTCAAAATATTTGGAAATATAAAAATCCTATTTACCTTTGTAACATCAAAGTTCATCACTTACACGTCTGCACAATTCTCGTGCAATCTTGTAACTGATTTATAGAGAAAGAGGGAGAGATTAGGCTCTACGAACTCTTAGCAACCTACCGCAAAAGCAAGGTGCTAATTCCTTACCTAAATTAAGTATTTTAGGAAATATAAATTAATTACGATTATGAAAATCACAAAAAATTACACAAATTTTAGTACACAAAATTCAACAAACTCTATTTTAGCAAACTCTGTTTCTGCTAATACTTATTTGTTATCTCCTGCTATTTCTTCTACAAACAACCGAATGTGTTGTTGCTGCTGTTGCTAATTCTTTCTATTTGTTTTTTTGCTAAACTGTAGAACGGACTTTCAGTCCGTTTGCTACTATTTAACGGACTTGAAGCCGCTACAGCAAATCTATACAAATACAAATCCCCATTTCTTGCTTTTTATCACGAGCTAAATTTTCAAAAATTTAGTTCGGTTTCAATTTATTGTTTCGATTTTTTCGCAACAAGTGTTTTCTGTTGTGTAAATACTAAAAAATATTCTTTTAATCAAAATAACTTACATATATAAAAATACAATAAAATGAAAAATAACTTAGAAAATATCATCAAAAACCAAAGTTTAGAAAAAAGTTTATTGGATTTAGCAAATGCTATCAATGAAAAAATTGTGTTTTCAACAAGTTTTGGTATTGAAGACCAAGTAATTACACACGCAATTTTATCGCAAAAAATTTCGAATATAGAAATTTTTACTTTAGACACAGGAAGATTATTTGCAGAAACTTATTCAGTTTGGGAAAGAACAAACGAAGAATATCACACAAAAATAAAAACATATTATGCTAATAATCAAGCACTTGAAAATTTTGTAGATACAAATGGTATCAATTCCTTTTATAAATCTGTCGAATTACGCAAAGAGTGTTGTGCAATTCGCAAAGTAGAACCACTAAAAAGAGCTTTGCAAGGTGCAAAAATTTGGATAACAGGTTTGCGGGCAGAACATTCGCCAAACAGAAATAGCTTAGAAATTATCCAATGGGACGAAACGTATCAACTTTATAAGTATAATCCATTATTACATTGGACAAGTGAAGAAGTTAAAGAATATGTCAAAAAAAATAATATTCCTTATAATACCTTACACGATAAAGGTTTTGTCAGTATTGGCTGCTCTCCTTGCACACGAGCCATAAAAGAAGGCGAAGATTTTAGGGCAGGACGTTGGTGGTGGGAAGATGACAGCAAAAAAGAATGTGGATTACATAAGTAAAATAACCCCTATTTTTTACGTTGGCAATGGTGCTTTTCGCACCTTGACAAGCGTAAAAAATAGAAACAGTACAATTGTCAAGGTGCAAAAGCACCATTGACAACGTACTTAAACATTTAAAAACATAAAACTATGCAAAACTCAAATCATTATTTAGACCAATTAGAAGACGAAGCAATTTATATTTTGCGAGAAACGGCAGCACAATTTGAAAGACCTGCTTTGTTGTTTTCGGGTGGCAAAGACTCGATAGTCTTGATACATTTGGCACTCAATGCCTTTCGCCCAGCGAAATTTCCTTTTCCGTTGGTGCATATCGACACAGGTCATAATTTTCCAGAAGCCATTGCGTTTCGTGATAAATTAGTGGCTCAAATTGGCGAAAAACTCATTGTTGGCTCGGTTGAGGACAGCATTAAAAAGTACAATTTGAAAGAAACGCAAGGTCGTTTTCCTTCTCGAAATTCTTTGCAAACATACAGTTTGCTTGATGTGATACAAGAAAATCAATTTGATGCTTGTATTGGTGGTGCAAGACGTGATGAGGAAAAAGCAAGAGCAAAAGAACGGATTTTTTCGGTTCGTGATGACTTTGGGCAATGGGAGCCTAAGTTACAACGCCCAGAATTATGGAATATTTTGAATGGAAAAATCCACAAAGGACACAATGTTAGAGTGTTTCCGATAAGTAATTGGACAGAATTAGATGTTTGGAATTACATTCAAAAATATAATATTGAATTGCCTAGTTTGTACTTTTCACACGAAAGAGAATGTATTGTTTATCAAGATAAGTTAGTTGCAACGTCCAATTTTATTCAGCCTTTGCCAACGGATACCGTTGTAAATGAGCAAGTTAGATACAGAACTGTTGGCGATATGACTTGTACTGCCGCAGTTCCCTCATCGGCTTCTACGGTTGCAGATATTATTCAAGAAATTATCGAAACCAGCATCAGCGAAAGAGGACAAACTCGTTTAGACGACCAACTTTCAGAGGCAGCAATGGAAGATAGAAAAAAACAAGGGTATTTTTAAAATATTGTTTCAACCAAACCTTACAAGGTTTTTAAAACCTTGTAAGGTTTACTAAAAAAATATAACAAAATGAAAACACTAAAATTTATAACTGCAGGAAATGTAGATGATGGCAAAAGCACTTTAATTGGTCGTTTGCTCTACGATTCGAACAGTATTCACACCGACCAATTAGGCGTGTTGCAAAAGCAAACGAAATTGCAAAGTGGCGAAATTGATTTGTCTTTGATAACAGACGGATTGCGTGCAGAACGTGAGCAAGGTATCACGATTGACGTTGCTTACAAGTATTTTTCGACTTCAAAACGCAAATTTATCATTGCAGATGCCCCAGGACACGAACAATATACTCGAAATATGATTACAGGAGCATCGAATGCAGATTTAATTATTCTGTTGGTTGATGCTCGCAAAGGAATTACAGAACAGACCAAAAGACACGCAAGTATTGGCTCGTTGATGGGCATAAAAAAAGCTGTTGTTGCGATAAATAAAATGGATTTGGTGGGAAATTCGGAGGAAATATTTAATGAAATCAAGGCAGATTTTGAGCAAAAAAGTACAGAATTACACTATAACGAAATTATTTATATTCCTGTTAGTGCTTTGTTGGGTGATAATATTGTCGAAAAATCTGAAAATATAACTTGGTATCAAGGTGAGGCTTTGTTGCCTTATTTGGAAAAAGTGGAATTGGATACTCTCGAAAAACAGGCTTCGAGGTTTCAGGTGCAGTGGGTAATTCGTCCAAACACAGAGGAATATCACGATTACAGAGGTTATGCGGGTTTGGTGTTGAGTGGCACATATAAAGTTGGTGATAAAGTGAAAGTTTTGCCTTCGGGAATTGAAACCATTATTGAGAAAATTGAACGAAAACAACAGTTCATTGACCTTGCAAAAGCTGGCGAAAATGTAACCATTCATTTGCAAAATAACATAGATATTAGTCGTGGTGATAGTATTGTGAAAATTGACGAATTGCCAAGAGAAGGAAATGAATTGAAAACGTGGTTGTGTTGGTTAGATACTACACCAATACAATTAGGTAAAACTTATTTATTGCAACACAGATTTAAAACGGTGCGAATAAAAGTGCAGTCCATTGAACAAAAATGGAATATCAATGAATGGCAATTTAGCAAAACTGACGAATTAAAGTTAAATGATATTGCACAAGTTACGATAAAATCTAATCAAAATGTATTTTTTGATGCTTTTGATAAAATTTCAGTAAACGGACAAGCCATTTTAATTGACGAAACAAGTTATAATACGGTTGGGGCTTGTATGTTGTTGTAAAATAAACCTTTTCTTAAACCTTACAAGGTTTTAAAAACCTTGTAAGGTTTAGTAACAAAACATAAAAAAATTACTACTATGAACAAACAAAAACCAAGAGTTATATTAGCTGGGGCAGGTTGTGGAGACCCTGATTTGATTACGGTAAAAGCCTTAAAATATTTGCAAAAGGCAGATGTTATTTTGACTGACCGACTTGTTTCGCCTGAATTGATTGCGGATAATGCCCGAAAAGATGCCATTGTGCATTATGTTGGCAAGCAATGTTCACGAGGTTTGACAACGCCACAAGAAGAAATTAACGAATTAATTGTCGAATATGCTTTGCAAAATAAGTTGGTTTTGCGGTTGAAAGGTGGCGATGCTTCGCTGTTTTCGAATATTTTAGATGAACTCGAAATATTGCACGAAAATAATATTCCTTATGAAATTGTACCAGGGATTTCGGCAGCTTTTGGTGCTGCTGCCTACACAGGTATTCCGCTAACGGCTCGAAATAACGCAAGAGGTGTGCGTTTTTTAACACTTTTTGATTTGCCTTCGGTTACAAAAACGCAGTGGGCAGAGTGGGCAAAAACTGATGATACTTTGGTTTTTTATATGAGTGGCAAAAAAATGAATGAATTAGCAAAGGCTTTTATTGAGAATGGTGTGGAACTTTCGAAGGAAATTGCCATTGTGCAGCAAGCAACAACGCCTTTTCAAAAAACATCGACTTATTCATTCAATAGCTTGATTTACAAGCAATTACCAGAATTTGAATATGTGCCAACTTTGCTAATTATTGGAAAAGTGGTTGAATTACATCATAAATTTGCGTGGTTTAAAGAGAAAAATCAACACACATCTTATTTTGATAATCATAAAATTCATCAAGAATTGGTGGGAGTTTATGCGTAATCCTCCAAACCTTACAAGGTTTTAAAAACCTTGTAAGGTTTATGAAAATAAGATTTAAAAACATAAAAAACTTAAAAATATGCTTACTGAAAATAAACTTATAGCTTTTAAAGACCTTGTAAATAAAGTTACGAGGGAAGAATTGATTTGGATAAATGGCTATGTTTCAGGGATTTTGGAACAAAATAACATTACACAAACACGAGAAAATACGGTTATTGAAACTGTAAATTTGTTAGCAAGTCCGAATGGAATTTTGCCAAAACCAACTATTATTTATGGCACAGAAACAGGAAATTCTAAAAAAATTGCCTCACAATTACAGGCTTTTTTGAAGAAAAATAAGATTTCTGCAAAGGTTTTTGATGCCTCGCAATATCCATTAGAAAAAATTGAGCAAGAAGAACTTTTGCTCATTGTGATGAGTACGCAAGGCGAAGGTGAACCTCCGCAAAGTGCTACGAAGTTTTTTAATGCTTTGCACGACAGAAATTTTAACTTGCAAAACATAAAATTTGCAGTTTTTGGGCTTGGTGATACGTCTTATCCTTTGTTTTGTCAGGCTGCGGCTGATGTTGATGTGCAACTAGAAAAACTCGGTGCAAAACGGATTTTGGAATTGCAAAAAACTGATGTCGATTTTGCTGCAACAAGCCAAAAATGGATAGAAAATATTGCAAATATTTTGACAAGTTCAACAGGAATTTTTGCAAGTGAAACTATTAAAACTATTGCAAAACCTTTGGAAAATTCGAAGGTTTTAGAAAATCACAAGCAAATTTATTCGGGTATTATCAAGCATAAAGTTGTGTTAAATGATAGAGGTTCTAACAAAGAAACCTATCATATTGAAATTGCAAATGAGGAAAAAGTTACTTATTCGGCAGGTGATGCGTTGGGCGTATATCCAAAAAATGACGTAAAAAGTATTGAAAAAGTATTGCAATTTTTTGATACAAATGCTATAAAAAACCTTAGTGAAATTACGGAAATTTTGGCAACAAAAAGTATTAGAAATTTAGGTAAAAAAACGATTTCGGCTTTGGCTACACTTTTTGAAGTTGCAATTTCAGAAGAAAAAATAGATTTAATTGAAATTTTGCAAAAGTGTATAGCTACTAAATTTACTGCAAATTTTATTGAAAAACCTATTGATATTCAACAAGTTATAGCTTTGTTAAATCCAATTACGCCACGTTTATATTCTATTTCGTCTGCACCTGATGCCCACGAAAACGAAGTTCATTTAACAGTTGGATTACATAAGTTTAAAGTGAATGACACTGAAAAAATAGGTTTAGCTTCTGATTTTTTAGCTAATTATCCCAAAAATACACCGCTTAATTTCTACATTCACAAAAACTCAATTTTCAAACTTCCAGCCGAAGACAAAGACATTATTATGATAGGTGCAGGCACAGGAATTGCACCTTTTCGCAGTTTTTTATTTCAACGTGATGCCGAAAATGCAAGCGGAAAAAATTGGTTAATTTTTGGAGAACAGCATTTTGCCTTAGATTTTTATTACCAAACCGAAATTCAAGAATTTCTTTCAACAGGAGTTTTGACAAAATTAGATACAGCTTTTTCGAGAGATACGAAGGAAAAAATTTATGTGCAGCATCGCCTAAAACAACAAGCAAACACGCTATATGAATGGCTCGAAAATGGTGCTTATCTCTATGTTTGTGGACAAAAAAATCCGATGAGTATTGACGTGGAAAATACAATTATTGAAATTATTGCCGAAAAAAATAAGATTTCAATAGAAAAAGCAACAGAAAAATTAGCGGAAATTGAGGCAGAAGGAAGGTATTTGAAAGATGTGTATTAAAATTATTTTACGTTGCTTAGTTACGTTGGCAATGGTCGAAGACCTTGACAATCGTATAAAATCTAAATAATTTTCTTACGCTTGTCAAGGTCTTCGACCATTGCCAACGTAAGAAAATTTTAACAAAAAACAGAAAATTATGAGCAAATTATCACCCATAGAACCCATAAAAACCGCAAGTGATGGTTTACGTGGCACATTAAAAGAAAGTTTGTTAGACAATTTTACAGGTGCAATTCGTCAAAATGATGAGGCATTAATAAAATTTCACGGAATGTATCAGCAAGATGACCGAGATAGGCGTGAAGAAAGGGCGGAGAAAAAACTCGAAAATTTGTATTCGTTTATGATACGTTTGCGTGTGCCTGCGGGTGTGATTTCTGCGGAACAATGGCTTGCAACACACGAAATTTCTGAACAATATGGTACAGGAACTTTGAAAATTACCACTCGACAAACTTTGCAATTACACGGTTTATTAAAGCACCAACTTCGCCCAACTATTCAGGATTTTGCTTTGGCAAAACTCGATGCTATTGCGGCTTGTGGTGATGTAAATCGCAATGTTGTGTGCAGTTCTCACCCGCAAGTTTCGGAATTGCACCAAGAAATTTATGATTATGCCGATAAAATTTCGACTTTATTGTTGCCAAAAACACAGTCTTATTATGAAATTTGGGTTGATGGCGAAAAAATTTATGATAGAGTTAGCGAAATTGACCCTTTGTATCAAGATAGATATTTGCCTCGAAAGTTCAAAATTGCTATTGCAATTCCACCTTCAAATGATGTTGATGTGTTTGCAAATGATATTGGATTGATTGCAATTATCGAAAATAATCAGCTAAAAGGCTTCAATATTGCAGTTGGTGGCGGTTTATCAACTACGCATGGCAACCCAAATACCTATTCTCGAATTGCTACGTTAATTGGTTTTACAGATAGCGAAGAAAAAACTTTGAAAGCTGTTTATGAAATTTTGACCGTACAACGTGATTTTGGCAATCGGAGTGATAGAAAATTAGCAAGGCTCAAATATACGATTGATAATATGGGGCTTGAAAATTTCAAAACAGAACTCGAAAATCGTATCGGTTTTGCGTTGTTGCCCGCACAACCTTACCGTTTTACAGAGAGAAATGATAGGTTTGGTTGGTTAGAAAATCATCAAAATTTGTCGTTTTATACCTTGTTTGTGGAACACGGTGTTGTGAAACCTTATCAAAAAGAATTGCTTTTTGAGGTGGCAAAATTAGGAATTTCAGATTTCCGTTTTACTTGTAATCAAAACTTGATTTTAGGCAATATTGCGACAGAAAATAAACACAAAATTGTCGAATTATTGGCAAAATATGGCATAGAAAAATCGGCTTCTCCTTTGCGTAAAAGTTCTATGGCTTGCGTTGCTTTGCCAACTTGTCCCTTGGCTTTGGCAGAAGCACAACGCTATTTGCCTGATCTGGTTAGTAAAATTGAGCCTTTGACAAAAAAATATAACCTCGAAAATGACGAAATTATTATTCGTATGACAGGTTGCCCGAATGGTTGTGCAAGACCGTATTTGGCTGAAATTGCTTTTGTGGGAACTGCACCCAACGAATATAATTTGATGCTTGGCGGTGATAGATTAGGCACAAGGCTCAATAAAATCTATAAAAAACAGGTGAAAGAACCCGAAATTTTGGCAGAAGTTGATTTTCTTTTTGGAGAATATGTGGCGAAAAAACAGGAAAATGAAACTTTTGGAGATTTTACGAATAGGGTTTTTATGAATTAAAATAGTAGTTTTTATACGCTTGTCAAGGTGCGAAAAGCACCATTGCCAACGTATAAAAAGACTTACAAAACAAAAAACAATGACAAGATACTTTATCCTATTTCTACTCATAATTTTACAAACTTTTAAGGGTTTTGCTCAACAAACTAAGCAAATCACAAATCAAAAACTTGTTTGGTATGGCTATTATTTGACTTTGCAACTCAATGAAAAGTATTTTTTGACTTCTGAAATTCAAGAACGTCATTTTGTTGCACCTTTTGCACAACATCAATTTGTATTGCGAAGTCATTTGCATAGGAATTTGGGAAATGGTTGGGACGTGGCTTTGGGAATGTGTTTGTTTTTGCAAAGTCCTAACGAAAACCCAAGCAAAAATGATTTGATAATTCCCGAATTGCGACCACATTTTGCGTTTGCACAACAACAAAAACTAAAATTTGCTACGCTAAATCAACGCTATCAAGTGGAAGCACGTTTTTTTCATCACACAGAAAATAATGAATTGACCGAAAGTTATGATTTCGGAAATTTTAGGTTTCGCTATCAAATTGGTTTGGAAATTCCAATTTGGAAAACTCAAATTACAAAACGTGAATTGTTGTCAGTAAAGTTTAGTAATGAAATTATGGTAAATGTTGGCGAAAATATTGTTTATAATTTTTTTGACCAAAATAGAATATACGCAGCCTTAAATTATAAAATTACGCCTAATTTATCTCTCGAAATGGGTTATTTGAATTGGTTTCAACAACAAAAATCGGGAAATAAGTTTTATCAACGTGATATTTTACGGTTTACCGTTTTTCATAAAATTAAGTTGTATAAGTAATAAAGTTATTTAGAATTTATCTACGTTGGCAATGGTGCTTTACACGGGGCTGCCTAAGTCTTGACAAACGTAAATTAAATGATAGCAAACTTTTATACGCTTGTCAAGGTGCAAAAAAGCACCATTGCCAACGTATAAAAGTCAATTTACACATATTTAAAAAACAAACAAAATGACAAATACCTTATTTCCTATTTTCTTAAAAACCGAAAAATTCCAATTTCTCATTATTGGTGGTGGTAAAATTGGTTTAGAAAAAACGCAAACTTTGCTAAAACAAAATCCTGATATTGCCTTGAAAGTGATAGCCATCGAAATTTGTGCAGAATTGAAAGAAGTTTTTGCAAAATTTCCGCACATTGTTTGGGAAGAACGGAGTTTTCGAGATGAAGATTTAGAGAATATGAATTTTGTTGTCATTGCAACCGAAGATACAGAACTAAATATTGACATCAAAAACAAGGCAAATGCCAAAGGAATTTTGGTGAATGCTGCCGACCAACCTGCTTTGTGTGATTTTTATTTGGGTGCTATTGTGAACAAAGGAAATTTGAAAATTGCGATTTCGACAAATGGAAAATCTCCTGTTTTGGCTCGGCGTATGCGTGAACATTTGGAGGAGGCAATTCCTGATACAATTAACGATAGCATTGAGGAATTGAATAATTTTAGGAAAAATCATCGAGGCGAAATTGAAAAGAAAATTGCCACTTTAAACCAAGCAACCGCAGTTTTAGCCAAAAATCAAGCACAAGAAACCGTAAAATACAAAAAACTTGCTTTTCAACTTACGGTTATATTTTTGGCTTTGTTTGTAGGTTATGGTTTTGCAACAATTATGACTTTTTCTGAGTTGCAAACCCATATTAGCAAAATTCCTAATGAATTTTATGGAATGTTATTAGTAGGATTTTTGGCACAGTTGGTTGATGGTGCTTTTGGTTTGGGTTACGGTTTGACTTGTGCAACAAGTATGATGTTATTAGGCATAAAACTTCCTGCAATTAGTGGCAGTATTCACACAGCCGAGATGTTTTCGAGTGGCATTGCAGGTTATTCACATTATAAATTTGGGAATGTAAACAAAAAATTACTATTTTGGTTAGCTGGTTCTGGGGTAATTGGTGCAGTTTTAGGGGCTTTATTGCTTACTTATTTAGGAAGTCAATTTGAAAATATTACTTACGCTATTCTTTCTATCTATACAATGATTATAGGAGGTCGGTTAATTGCTATTGCATTTAGAAAGAAAATAGCCAAACAAAAAATCAAAAATGTGGGTCTTTTGGGCTTTACAGGCGGATTTTTAGATGCTTTTAGTGGTGGTGGTTGGGGTCCTATTGTTACATCTACTTTGTTATCGAAGGGCAGAAAATCAAGTTATGTAATTGGTACGGTGAGTTTATCGGAGTTTTTTGTAACCTTTTCGGCTTCGGTAGTTTTCTTTTCGGTTTTGGGAATTAGTCATTGGTATATTGTTTTGGGTTTAATTGCTGGTGGTGCTATGGCTGCCCCACTTGCTGCAAAATTAGCAGGGAAATTGCCACAAAAAACTGCGTTGATTTTGGTGGCGGTTTTGGTGATTGTGTTTAGTGTGAGGATGTTGATGAAGGTTTTGTAAAAGGAATTTCATTTTTTGGTAGTTGGGTTTTATATTGTATTTTTGAAAAGGAAATGCAAAGGTTGCGTTTATATAGATGTTGTGCGTAATTTAAGAAAAACAATGAATGAATACGAAATTTTGAAAAACATACATAAAGTCGGGCATCGCATTTCAGGTGTGGTTTTAGGATACGAAAGATTTGAGTATCAAAACCTTATAACGTATAGGGTGTATGTTGAAACAAATTACAAATACAAAGCAGTTGTAGACTACAACTCTTATGACTATAACTTTCCATTGACAGAACATTCAATACCTCAAAAAGGAACAGTTATTGAAATGGTTGTAAAAAATTTTGGAAATGATACACTTTATTGTAGTGCAAAACCATCTGATTTAGAGGAAAAAGAAGTAAAATTATACAAAGATTTTTATAAAGTTGTTGAAACCATTAAAGAAGGTACTATAATAGAGGGTAAAATATGCAAAGTTGTACCATTTGGACTTTTCGTTGAATTATTAGATTGCCCATTTGTTGGACTTATTGACATTGGACACTTTGATTTTAACAGAGGTGAGAAATTACCTATTAACTTTTCAAGTTGGGCAAAAGAAGGTAATACCATAAAATGTATTGTTTCATATTTTAGGTTCGACAACAGACAAATAGGATTAGGTTGGTTGCCTAATGATACAAAATAAACGAGACTACCAACGTTGGCTTGGCGAAAAGCAGGATTGACGAGGTAATTTAAACTTTTGAATAAAAAATAAACTTTTATGCTTGTGTGAAATTTTGTTCTGGAAATTCCCCGCCTTCGCCAAGCCTTTTCTATTTAGCGAATGTTGATGAAGGTTTTGTAGGAGATTTTGTATTAACATAAAAAATATTATAAACTATTGATTATGAGATAGTTAAAATTTATTAATAAACAACATAATATGAAGATTGTACGTAATCCTAAAATAATGTCTGGTAGTCCCTCAATAAATAACAAAAGAATTAGTGTTTTTAATATCATAAAACTACTAGACTTAGGTTCTTCTATTGAAGAATTATCAAATGATTTTGAACTATTTTTTGAAAAAGATGATGTGAAAAATCTTTTATCTTATTGTGCCAACCGAGTATGTTTAAATGATACAGTAAATGATTTTTGTGAAAATTGTACCTTAGATAATAAAATCACCAAAGAGTTCTTTGAAAGTTTGAAGTTTGAAAAAATAGCAAAAGGTATCTTTAAGTCAGCAGAACAAGAAAATTTCATCTACTTAACAGATGCTGAACAACTTGATTTTCAACAAGAAAATGGCTGGGAAATAGCTCAAAAACTTATGGATAAACTTTAATTACACAATTCTCTATATCAAACTTACTCAAAAATAATCTGTTTAAAATTTAAAATCTATCTTGTGTTTAGTGTGCGAATGTTGATGAAGGTTTTGTAAAAAGAGAAGTTCTTAGCATAATGTTATCATAATGCTAAAAATAGTAAAATATTACAACAACAAATCCTTAAATTCCTCTACACTAATAATGCTTATTTTTGGAAAATCTATTGTTTTTAGGGTTTGAAAATGCTTATCATTAGTAACAATATAATCAGCATTGGCAGCAATGGCACAATCTACAAACTTGTTATCATCTTTATCTGTTTCTATCAAATTCCAATGGAAATATACTTCAATTTTCTCGATATTTGACATAGCACTCAATAATTCTAAGGCATTAGCCACTACTATTGGATTTGCTTTGCGTTTCAAAATTTCTTCATATTCCAACAAAATTTCGGTGCTGTAAGCTAAACTAAACTTTTTTTGCAAAAGAGCATCAAAAATAGGTCTATACTGCGATTTTGGTGGAATGGCAACCAGAAAAGCATTGGTATCTAATACTATTTTCATTATTTTTGTTGATAAGGAGTTCTTAAATCTTCATTTAGCCAACTTTCCATAGTTTCGTCTGTCCAATTGTTTTCGTCCCAAAGTTTATCCATTTCTTTGCTGAGTGTGTCAGCAAAATAAGCTGTCAAAATATCTTTAATTTCAAGCAGTTGCTTGTCTGGAACTTGATAACTAAAAACTTTTATCAGTTCTAATTGTAAATTGCTTAATCGGGCAGTTTGCATAATTTTATACGATTTTATGAAACAAAGATAAGGAAAAGAACGAAAATTTTATAGCCTTTTTTATACTTTTCGTAAATATTTACGTATTTTAGCCTAACAAAACAGCAATAAAATGACAACAGAGATGAATAATGCGGTGAATAGCGAAGTAGAACATCTGAAATATCAACTCATTGCTTGGATAATAGCTTTGAATGATACGCAACTTTTGCAAGAACTTAGCAATATTTGGGAAAAAGCACAGCAAGAACCTGCACCAAAAGTAAGGCAATTTAGAGCTATGAAAGGCTTAGTTTTATATATGGCAGGTGATTTTAATGAACCTTTGGAGGATTTTAAAGAATATATGCTATGAAATACTTAATTGATATTCAGATTTTGGTTATTGTGTTTAGTTTTAGAATGTTGATGAAGGTTATATAATTTTAATCCTTCGTAAGGAAAAATAGTGTTATATTTCCTTACGAAAAGAGTTTATTTGTTCCAAACTTAATCCTGTATATTTAGAAATTTTTGCATCTGTTTCATTATCTAAAATCATACTTTTTGCGATGTCTAAAATTCCTTCTTTCCTACCTATTGCATATTGCAAATCCAAAGAATTTTCCATATCACGATAATATTTCAAACTGTCTTCATATTTTTGTCTGTCTTTTGGGTTGTATTTGGCAATTTCGGCTACATTAAACAATTTTTGAAAGGCTTTTTCTCTCAATTCTGGTGGAATTTCGTCTAATAAATGTAAGTTTTTAAGAATAAAAAGCCATTTTTCATAGTGAGTTTCTAATTCTTCTATGCTTTTCTCAAATTTATCCATTTCCAAATAAATATATTTCAATTTATCTGAAAAAACTACACCATTTTCCTCATCATATAAAACCACTTGTGTTTTCACGTTTTTATGTAAGGAATGTGTAAATGAAAAATCCATGATGGCAATCGTATAAACTCCTTGCCAATTATAATCCCATTTTCCCTTCTTAGCCTGTTCCTGTATAGCAAATGTCGAATAATAAATGCTTCTTTCTTTGAAGTAATCTTGTTCTGCTCGTTGCAATTCAACAATAAATTTTTCGCCTTTGTCATTTTCACAATAGAGGTCAAATATAGCTTTACGTTCGGTATTTGCCCTGCCTAATTTTTCGGTTTTTAAGTAATTTATCGTAGTAATATTACTTTTTTCGGGCATTAAGGTTTGAATAAAATCTACTAACAAATCTTTGTTTTCTTCTTCTCCAAAGATTTTCTTAAAACCAAAATCTGTAAACGGATTTATATATTTATCAGGCATAACTTTGCTATTTAGTTATGCAAAAATACTACTTTTTCAGAAATATTACTATTTCTGATGTTTTTAAATAGCTTATATTGCTGCAAAATTGGTGGGGAAATTGCCACAAAAAACAGCGTTGATTTTGGTGGCGGTTTTGGTTATTGTGTTTAGTGTGCGAATGTTGATAAAGGTTTTGTAAAAAGAATTTTATTTTTGGTGGTTATGATTTATATTATATTTTTGAAAAGGAAATGCAAAGGTTGCATTTATATAGATTAGGCACAACTATAAGATAACAAAATCAAATAAAAGGCAAGCCACAAATAAGACTTGCTTTTTATTTTTTCGTATCTTTGCTGTACACTCTTTGAAAATAAGAATATGAACAAAAAACTAATTCATTTCGATTGGGCAGTCAAAAAATTACTTCGTATATTTATGATATATTTTACTTGTAACTTATTGATTAGCAATAAAGTAATCCGTAGTGCAGCTTAATCTATCAAATACCTTTGCAAAATAGGCGAATAAGTGTCTATGCGTCTATCACGTAAAAAAGGCCAGTGTGTACGATAATAATCTGTTTGTTGCTTATCTATTTCTTGCACAATTACTTCCTCTTTGTCGTGTGAAGCCAAATATAACAACTTCCCTTGTGCATTGCTAACAAAAGAACCACCCCAAAATTTCATATCTCCTTCTATTCCAACCCGATTAACCGAAATCACAGGAATGCCATTAGCTACCGAATGACTGCGTTGAATCAACTGCCAAGCAGTATATTGGTCTTGATTGACTTCTTCAGTTTGGTGCATTGCCCAGCCTATAGCTGTTGGGAAAAACAACATATCTGCACCCATCATAGCCGTAATTCTTGCACCTTCAGGATACCATTGGTCCCAGCAAATCAAAACCCCAATGGTAGCAAATTTAGTTTTAAACACTTGATAGCCCGTATCACCAGGGGTAAAATAAAATTTTTCATAATAACCAGGGTCATCAGGAATATGATTTTTGCGATATTTGCCCAAATAAGTCCCATCTGCGTCTATTACCGCAGTTGTATTGTGGTACAAACCCTCTGCACGTTTTTCGAACAAAGACGCAATAATTACAATACCTAATTCTTTTGCAAGCTCTTGAAATTGTGCTGTAGTACCTGTAGCATCACCAGGTATAGCCTCCGCCAATTTGAAATTCTCATAATCTTCTACATCACAAAAATATAGCGAAGTGAATAACTCTTGCAAACAAACAATCATGGCACCCTGTGCAGCAGCCTCTCTTGTTTTTTGCAAAGCCTTTGCAATATTTTCGTGCTTATCTTTAGTACAACTCATCTGTACCAAACCTACTTTTACCTTTTGTGTCATCTTTTTTTAGTAATTTAGTATATATTTGGCAAAAATAAAAAAAAAAGTAGGAATGTTTAGCACAAAAATTGACATTCTATGAAAAACTACTAATTTTGCTTTGTTGTAAACAACAATTTACTTAATTCCGATATGATTACAAATGAAATGATTTTTTTTGGCAGCTTTATTGGTTTCGTGTTGCTAATGTTGGTAATAGATTTGGGTGTATTCTCTAAAAAATCACATACCGTTTCTTTTAAAGAAGCAGGTATTTGGAGTGCTGTTTGGGTGGTATTCGCCCTTATTTTCTATGCTATTATTTACCAATACGGTGATTTAATTCATGGAATAACTAATTTTGCTGAATTGGAAAGCGTCGTGCAACGCTTTGACCCAGAAACTGCCGTAAAATTAGACCCTAATAATTTTGCAGAAAGCCTTGCCGATTATCGTAAAAATATGGCTTTAGAGTTTATTACAGGCTATTTGTTGGAATATTCTTTGTCTGTAGATAATATTTTTGTAATCATTCTTATTTTTGCCTCCTTCAAAGTAGAAAACCAATATTACAAAAAAGTATTGTTTTGGGGAATTTTAGGGGCTATTGTCATGCGTTTTGTATTCATCTTTGTAGGAGCAACACTCATTCACCATTTCAATTGGATATTGTATATTTTTGGGGCTTTTCTTTTGTATGTTGGCTTAAAAATGTTTTTTACCAAAGAAGAAGACGAAGACATAGACCCAAACAACCATACTGTAGTAAAATTAGTTTCCAAATACTTTTCTATCTATCCCAAAAATGCAGACGACAAGTTTTTTGTTCGTGAAAATGGCGTTTTATATCTTACTCCCTTATTTATTGTTGTGTTGATTATTGAGTTTACAGATTTATTATTTGCTGTAGATTCTGTGCCTGCCGTTTTTGCAGTAACAGAAGACCAATATATTGTATTTTTCTCTAATATTTTTGCTATTTTGGGACTACGTTCTATGTTTTTCTTTTTGGCAAATATTATGCACATATTCCATTACCTAAAAATCGGCTTATCTTTTTTATTGGTATTTATTGGAGGAAAAATGTTAGCACATCATTATCTCAAAGAAATTGGATTTAAAACAGAATATTCTCTGTTTATTATTTTAGGAATTTTGGCAGTAAGTATCATAGCTTCTCTGTTATTTCCACAAAAAGAAGAAACCAACGCATAAATTTAGCTATAATTGTAATACAATTATTTATTTCCCCTTTTATAAACACAAAAGGGGAAATCGGCTTAAGCCCACAACCTACTATTTGGTACTAGACTTACAATATTCACTCATTTGTTTTTTTAGTGCCATAGGCACGAAATATTTATAGAAATAGGAATATGTTTAAGCTTTAAGTTCCGTAGGAACGAAATATGCTTATGATTTCATTCCTACGGAACTTAAAAGATGAGGGCAAGAAATTTTCTATAAATATTTCGTGCCTATGGCACTATAAAATTATATAAAAAGCCACTAAACGAATATTGCAGGTCTACTTATGAATTTATCAGCCTACCTATTAAAGTTTGATAAAATTTTGCAGAGTTTTGTAGAAAAAAGTTGGAAATACTAT
>JBIKRY010000327.1:0-5097 GCA_044348925.1 Bernardetiaceae bacterium | reverse complement strand
TGCCTTGCAATTTTTGCATAACAATGGCTTTTGGTTTAGTGATTTTAATGATGAAAATATTTTTGTTGTGCCTTTACCTCTTAACAATAAAAAAGCAAATTATTTTTTGATAGATGTCGATAGCTGTTGGGATAATAATATAATGCCAGCTAATAGAGGTATTGGCAGTATGCCAGGTAAAACAGGAAATTATAATTTATTGCTTTATGATTTTTATACAAAAGTATTACAAAAACCACAATTTCAATATTCCGAACTAACAGGAAAAAATATCAACTATTTACAATTAATTTCTGTTATTGCCCACATAGAATTTTTCAAAAAAGAACAAAAACTAAATTCAAAATTAAATTATTTTGCATTTGGTAAAATGTATAGCACTTTATATGAATTTGTCTTAAATACCAATCCTACTTATGCAAAAAATGTTTTTACAATAGCTTTGAAAAATCAACTTACCAATCCAAATATTTGCAAGCAATTAGCTAAACTCATTATTCCTCAACCTATTAAAAGACCTTATATTCGTTTTTTCAATGCTGATAAAATGAATATAACTGAACCTAAATATTTATATTATGGATATGGAGTTTTATTAACTTGGGAAATAACCAACGCAACAAGTTTAAATGTAGCAGGTCAAGAACTTAGTATTGCAGATACAAGTTTAAGAGTTTATCCTACAGAAACTACTACTTATAATATCATTGTAAAAAACTCACAAGGCTATAAAATCTCAAAATCTCTTACAATTGAGGTTATTAAGTATGTACCACCGCCACCCAAACCAAAAGATTTAGTGATACATAATTTCTCCGTTGATAAGAATAAGGTTAATAATGGTGATGAAGTAACTTTTTCTTGGTGGGTTGAAAATGCTAAAAAAGTTAGTGTTGCAGGAATAGAGCAAATAGCTGATAATAATAGTAATCATTTTAAATGTAAAGTAACAGGTGGAAGGTATCTACTCGAAGCAACAGATGAAAATGATGTTGTTTATACAAGAGATTTAACTATTGAGGTAGAAGAAGAAAGTTATTTAGTAGTAATTTTCTTTGTTATAGCCATTATATTGTTGTGGATATGGTTATTTACAAAATTAAAGGTGTCATCTTTTTAACGGTGCGACGACTCGCAAGATGACACCTTTTATTTTGAAAACTAAAAACCCCTAATTTTTTATATACTCAATAATTTTATAAGCATCTTCAAAGCCACTTTTAATAGTTTTTACGGAAGTAGTACCAATATAATAACCGTTAATATGAAGGGTATCATAAGCACTAACTAACAAAGTTAATAATTTCTTATCTTTGTTGGTTAATCTGCTTTTATATTCCTCAATAGATTTTGCTTTTTTGTAGCTGTTGCCCTCTTTACGGTGCAAATACTCGTCAAGGGCAATCAAAATAGCATTGTAAGCAATGCCCGATGCGGTGCGGACATATTTTTTATCTTTGTAAAGTCCTTCGTCTTTGCCTGCTTTTTGGAGGTTTTCTTTCGCATTGTCCATGTATCGCAAGGCTTCCAAATAAGATGTTGCTGCTTCCATTTGTTATGTTTTTGATTTATACGTAAATTTAGAAAATAAGCTAAGGAAAATGAAATATTTTGCAAAATTTTATCAATTTCCCCTAAATCTCCCTCAAATCCACCGCCACCACCCTCGAAACCCCTTGTTCAATCATTGTAACGCCATACATAATATCCGTTGCCGACATAGTCCGTTTGTTGTGCGTAACGATAAAAACAAGCAGCTAAAACCCTATAAATCACAGATTTTTAGCTGCTTGCAACAAATCTACAAAAGCACTTGCATTGATTACTTGTAATTTTGGAAAATCAATAGTAGCCAAAATATTAAAATGCTTATCTTCTGTTACCAAATAATCCGCCTGTCCTGCAATACCACAGTCAAAATATTTATTATCATCAGGGTCATTTTGCATTACGCCCCAATTATAAAAAGGTGTAATATTGTGAACATTTGGTAATTCGTCAAGTAAGCGTATGAAAAAATCTGTTGTACTTTTGCCATACTTTACTTCAATAATTTCTTGATATTCTAATAAAATTTCATTGCTCAATAAAAGTTGATATTCTCCCGCCACCAAAGCCTGATAAATCACGTGATAAGGAGAACGACTTGTGAGAGTCATCACAAAAATATTTGTATCAATGATTATTCTCATAGTTTTTGCGAACTTCTAAAATGTTCGTGTTGCCAATTTTGCAACATTTCTTGGCTATAACCTTTTTCATCAAAGGCTTTATCGGCTTCTTCTACTGTTTTTTTTGCGAGATACTGAATTAAAATTGCCTTTAATTCCAAAAGGTCTTTTTCATTTTTTATAGCTTGAAAAAGTTTAAGTATCTGTATTTGTGCAACATTAAGATTATTCATAAGTTTTTCGTTTCTCAAATGTATGTAATTTATCGCAAGAATTTGTAAATTTTTGTAAAAATATAGCTGCAAATAATGATAGTTTCCCCTAAATCTCCCTCAAAACCTTCACTTCCCCAACGCATCTTGCAATAACTGATGGCGGAAATTTAGCTTCGTCTAATAATATCCATAGCAAAATCTATATCGTTAATTACATTATCTTTATGTTCACCTAATAAGTTAAAATGATATTGTGCATAAAACTTTAAACCATTTGCCATTACCTCTCTTTCAGGCATATTTTTCAGAAAGCTATACAATACTTTGCGAGAAGTACCTTGTCTATATGTAATTCCCAAACTACTATCAGAATATAAGTATTTTAAGAATTTTACAACTTCTTCTGAAATATTTATATAATAATTGTAATTAAAAGATAATATATTTATGCAATTATCAAAACTTGTAGTCTGCCCATTCATCAATATTTTACCCTTATTCTTTTCAAACTCTCGTATCATATTTTTTGAATTTATCGTAATTCCTAAATAATTACGTTCTATCAAATAAGGCAATAATTTTTCTGTAAATATTTCTGGTTGAGTTTGTTGTAAAAAATATTCTAATGATACTGTATAGATATGACCACTTTGCATCATATTATAAAGAAAACTATCATCACTTAACAAAATAATATTTGGCTCATTAATTAGCAAAAGAGTATCGAACATATAATTTTGATACCAATCTTCTTCGTAAAATAATTCTTGTTTTTCAAAATATTCTAGCTTTTTAGGACTTACTTTGATTTCGCAATTTTCTGTTATCCAAACTAATAAACTTTTAACATAGTTTATGTTATTTTGTTTGTCTTCATCTTTATGCAAAAAAGGAATAACACTTTGGGAAGTAATATTTAAAGACATTCTCATATCTTTTTCATTTTCTACCTCAAATAATTTGTTCTCTAAATAAGTAACTAAATACTGTGAAATTATAAATTTATTATTTGGCAAGATTACGGTAGCATATTTTTCTGAAAGTGGTTTTAATAGCAATAGACTTGTAAAATCTAATACAAATTTATTGCTGGTACTTATTTCTATTTTCTCATAAGAACCAATAGGCATAATAACAAGTCCTTTATCTTGTTGGGTTAAAGTGTGGTAATAATCTAAGACTTTATTATGAAACCCTGTCTGTTTTAATAACTCTGTGAAACTAATTTCTCTATTGTAGTATTTTCTTTCATTTTCTTTTATCCTAATATTTTGCAAATCTCCTTCTAAGCCAAAATTTTCCATAAAAATTTTATTTACCTCAGCAAGAAAGTTATCCTTAGTTTTTGGCAAACTTAAAGCAACACCTTCTAAGCCATTCTCTTCTGGGTTGTCAAATTCTTCACAAATTTTCCATATCATGCCTACGTACTTATGTGCTATATTAGCAATTTTTATAGTTTTGGAAATTTTATTAAGAATAAATCCACTGTTTTCAAGTTTTATTTCTTCGCCAAGTTTTTTTTCAAAAATAGCTTGTACTATCTTATTACATTGTAAGTTAGTTTCATTAACCTCAAATAGTTCTTTTCTTTCTCCTTTATCATCTGTTATTATAACACTTACAAAAGTATTTAACTCAACCTTTTTTAACTTCATTAAAGGAGAAGCCCAATTAGAATTACTCCAAATAGTTGACTGTCCAAAATATTCTAATTTATACTTATTATAGTTTTGCATTAGACAATTATACAATAATTCTACCCCTAATTCATATTTTTGATGTCTAATACATATTTTTCCTAAATCAAATTTGGCATCAGAACTAATATGAAATTGATGAAATTCATTTTTCCACTCATCTAATAAACTTTCTAACTCTTGTTTCTTGCTTGGTAAAAAATATAAAACTTTAATCAGCAAAAAACGATATATATCACGTAACTTCTTCTATATTCTTATAATCTCTTATTTGTGAATACAAGTTATGTTCAATTTCTATACAAAATTGATTAGAAGCATTTCTTTCTCTTTGTAGCTTTAATAATTCTAATAGTAGTACGTAATTTTCTTTTAAATTATATAAAGTAACAATGTAAAAGTGAGTTTCAAATTCATTATTTCTGTCAAAGCTTTTTTCAAAAATAGATTTTAAATTACGATAATCTCCTATTCTTGTATATGTAATAATAATCATTGGGCGAAAAGATTGTGTCAACTCCTCATTAACCTTGATGATATCCAATTTTTGTTTTGTGCTTTCATCTTTTGACTTATCCCAACTATATAAATAGGCTTGCAAAAATATTTTATATTCTGGCAGATGATAATTAAAATTTTCAAAATAATGCGCATCTAATTTTGTTGTAGGTTCTTCGAAATATTTAAACGCATCAATAATTGTTGTAAAATACCAAATGTATGGCAAAGTAATTTCATCTGAAAAAACATCTAAAAATTTATACAAATGACTAATTGCTTGTTCTTTTTGGTTTAGTTTATGATAAGCACCACTTAGGAGAAAATAAAGAGTGTCATCAGGATTAGTGTCTTGATTAGCAAAATCAATAACTCTTTGGTATGCTTCTATTTGTAATAAAAGTTCTATTATTTCTCGATGTTTTATTTTTACATATTCATTTGTAAAATACTTATATTTGAAGCTAAGTTCTACAATATGTTCTTTGTCACGAGTTAAAACATATAAGGACA
>JBIKRY010000066.1:0-17695 GCA_044348925.1 Bernardetiaceae bacterium | reverse complement strand
TAAATACTTGATTATCAATTAATTAGTCAAAGTGGGAATTGCTGTAGGCTTTAGTCTTTGCTTGTAAATTATTGGTAATCAAGGACTTACAGGGACAGAATAAAGTCTATGCTATATTTCTTAATAATCTCTAACATTAAAAATATTCTTATATTTATCTACACAACTTATATTACGTAATAGCTATTAAATAAATTACTCTTGTGTAAAATATAACCTCTTGATAACCAATGTGTTATATTTCCTATTTTATATATCTTATTTCCTATCTCTTTTTAATTAATATAATTTTTCCATAATAAAATTTTTTTAGCTATTTTGTATCTTTTATTTTACTTTTGCATAGATAGAAAAGTCGTATAAAATATATAAATGCTTTGTTATGCCACAAAATACTGTTAAAAATTTTTTTAATCCCATCATACGTCCTATTGCAAAACCAATTGAAGAATTTATTAAATTGGAACAAGCAAGTAGCATTATTTTAATGCTATGTACAATCATTTCTTTGGGAGTTGCAAATTCTATGTTTAGTAGTGATTATTTGCAAATTTGGGATACCAATATAGCTTTGCGAGTAGGAAGTTTCCATTTAGAAAAGACAGTGGCACATTTTATAGATGATTTTTTGATGGCAATTTTCTTTCTTTTGGTAGGTTTAGAAATCAAACGAGAAGTATTAGAAGGGCAATTATCGAGTTTTAAAAAAGCACTTTTGCCCTTATTGTGTGCTGTAGGAGGTATGCTTTTTCCTGCTTTAATTTTCTCTCTTTTCAATGCCAATTCCGAATATGCAAAAGGTTGGGGCATTCCTACAGCTACAGATATTGCATTCTCGATGGCAGTCATTTCTTTGCTTGGCAACCGTGTACCTTTAGCATTAAAAGTATTTTTGATAGCATTGGCTATTGCCGATGATTTGGGGGCAGTAATTGTTATTGCTTTATTTTATACAGCACATTTGGATTTTAATTATTTATATATGGCAGCAATTAGTCTAATTATTCTTATTGGATTAAATACTGCGGGCATCAAGCAATTGGTCGTATATTGGATAGTTGGTGCATTTCTTTGGTATTTTACCCTCAAATCAGGTATTCATGCAACTATTTCAGGAGTTTTGTTTGCTTTTTGTGTCCCATTTCGTACCGAATATAGCAAAAAATCTCTTTTAGAAATGATGGAAGAAGGGCTGGAAGTAGTCAAAACACATCTTTCTTCGTCTGATGTTAAGCCGAGAGATATTACCGAAGAATTGGAAGAATTAGCCAATAAAACATCTTCGCCTTCACAAGTTCTCGAAAATCATTTGCATGGTTTTGTAGCATATATTATTATGCCTGTGTTTGCCTTATGTAATACAGGTTTTTTGATAGGAGGTAATATTATGGAACAATTAACTACACCAATTAGCTGGGGTATTATGGGAGGATTGGTTTTAGGAAAACCAATGGGCATTTTTATCACAGCCTTTATCGCAGTAAAACTAAAAATAGCGTCTTTGCCCGAAAATGTAACTTGGAAACATATTTTTGGGGCAGGAATGTTGGCAGGAATTGGCTTTACTATGTCTATTTTTATTACTTTACTTGCTTTCCCAGAACATTTGGCTATTCAATCTTCAGCAAAATTTTCTATTTTAATAGCCTCGTTAATTTCGGGAATAGCAGGTTTTTTATTTTTACGATTTATTGCAAGTAATACAAAAACAGAAATAAATATTGAGGAGTAACAGTGATAGAATGTAACATACGCTTTAGCGTGTGAACTAAGTATTTGATTAACAATAATTTATTTCCTCTAATAAAATTTACTATTTATGAAACTAAAATTTTTGATAATTATATTGTTTTTGTGCAATATTTCCATTATTGCACAAAATTCCTATCGTAAAACAATAGATTCTATTGCAAAAGCTAATCAAGTAGTAGGTTTGGCATATACCGTAGTGAATGCCGAAAAAGAACTTGACGCAGGTGTATATGGCGTAAAAATAGTTGGCAATACAGAGCCTATTCAACTAAACGACAAATTTCATATTGGCTCGAATAGCAAAGCATTTACCGCATTTTTGGCTGCAAAAATGGTAGAAACAGGCAAAATAACTTGGAATACCAAATTTTTTGCCCTATTTCCTGCATTACAAGCCATTGCAAAAGAAAAGTATTATGCAATAACTTTGCAAGATTTATTATCGCACAGAGCTTACCTGCCTGCTTTTACAAGTCCCGAAGCATTTGAAAAATTTGTAGTCGACAGCTCAAGTGTGCGTGAACAACGAATAGCATTTGCAAAATATGTCCTACAGATAGAACCTGTAACATTTCCACAAGGACAAACCTACAGCTATTCCAATGCAGGCTATGTTTTGGCAGCTATGATGCTTGAAAAAATAGCCGATAAAGCTTGGGAAGAACAAGTTATTAACCTTTTTGGAATAGAAATGCACCTTGCCATCGATTTTGGCTTTCCAAATCGGCTAAACCGAAAACAACCTTGGGGACATATTCTCGAAGGCAAAAAAATGATAGCAACAGCACCCGACTACAAACTAAAATTGCCAGCTTATTTAGCACCCGCAGGAGATATTTGTATGCCTATTCAAGAATATGGCAAATGGTTGCGACATCAATTACTCGGTTTGCAAGGTAGAGATAGCCAACTCAAACAAGAAACCTATCATTTTATGCACTTTGGACTGCCACAATATGCTTTAGGTTGGCGAAATATGGTAAAAGGAGATTTACATATCTCGACACACGAGGGAAGTGTAGGCACTTTCTTTTGTCATGCAGGAATTATTCAAGAAAAAAATATTGCTATAGCCATATTTGCAAATAGTGCAGAACCCAAAACCGTAGCAGCAATTACCGAGATTAGCCGAATATTACTCAAATATTTTGAAAAATAAATATTTATGCAAAATTTGGAATTACCAAAAATAAAAGTACCTTTGTAAGACAAATTTGGAAAATAACAGAAGTAGGGGCGAAAACTCCTACTTTTTTTGTGGTTTGGGTTTAGCTAATTTTCAATAAAAATACAATGGAAGCAGGAGCATTAATAGAATCTTTCTCTGAATTTGCGAAAACAAAAAATATCGACAGACCAACGATGTTGAAGGTACTCGAAGATGTTTTTCGCACAATGATTCGTAAAAAATACGAAGAAGATGATAATTTTGACGTGATTATCAATACCGACAAAGGCGACTTAGAAATATGGATGTATCGCGAAATAGTACCAGATGATTATGACGACTATTACGAATATTACGACCATAAACATATCTTGATTTCTGATGCAAAAAAAATAGAACCCGATTTTGAAATTGGAGAACAATATGCAAAAGAAATTAAAATGGAAGATTTTGGGCGTAGAATTGTGCAAACAGCACGTCAAACCCTTATTCAACGTATCAAGGATTTAGAAAAAGATATTCTTTTCCAAAAATATAAAGAATTAGTCGGAGAAATTGTAGTAGGAGAAGTATATCAAGTTTTAGGACGTGAAATAGTAGTGCAAGATGCTGAAAAACAAGAACTTACATTACCAAAATCCGAACAAATTTACAAAGACCGTTATAAAAAAGGTGACCAAATTCGTGCAGTAATTCACCGAGTAGAAATGATTAATGGCAATCCAAAAATTATTCTCTCCAGAATTTCTCCTGTATTTATCGAAAGATTGTTTGAAGGCGAAGTACCTGAAGTATTTGATGGCATTATTACCATTCGCAAAGTAGTACGTGAACCAGGCGAAAGAGCAAAGGTTTCGGTAGAATCTTATGACGACCGTATAGACCCTGTAGGTGCTTGCGTAGGTATGAAAGGCTCACGTATTCATAGTATTGTGCGGGAATTGTGCAACGAAAATATAGATGTTATCAACCACACAGATAACATAGATTTGTTTATTTCACGTGCTTTGAGTCCTGCAAAAGTGTCGTCTATCCGAATAGACGAAAGACGTGGACGGGCTTCGGTATTCCTAAAAAGAGACCAAGTATCGTTGGCAATAGGCAAAAATGGACAAAATATCAAGTTAGCAAGTCGTTTGGTAGGTTTAGAAATAGATGTTTTTAGAGATACCGAAGAAGAAGGCATTGATGAAGATGATGTGGAATTGTCAGAATTTGGTGATGTAATAGAGCCATGGATTATTGACGAATTACACAAAATAGGCTTAGATACGGCTCGTAGTGTATTGGCAATATCGAAAGAAGACCTCGTAAGAAGAACAGATTTGGAAGAGGAAACTATAGAATTTTTGTTTGAAATTTTGAAAAAAGAATTTGAATAAAAATTTTACAAATGCTTATGATAGTATATTGTCTAAGATATATCATAAGCATTTTATCTAAATTGCAATATCATATAAATCCAAATTAGCCATTGCTTATCTACAATTAAACGCCAAATTTGTGTGAACATCTCGTTTTTTATCTCTCAAAAAGTATTTAAAGTACAACAATCTGCTTTTTCTACCCTCATCAGTCAAATAGCTGTCGGAAGTATTGCTATGGGAATTACCGTAGTGCTGGTATCTTTTATGATTTTTAATGGTTTTCGAAATACTATACAAGACAAAATTTTTAGCTTTGCGGCACATTTACAAATCTCCAAATATACCTTAAACCAATCTTACGAAGAACAACCAATTTCTACAGAAAGGTCGTTTCTAAAAAACATCAAAAATATCGACAAAAACATTGCAAGAGGACAAATATTTAGCCAAAAAACTGCCCTTATGCGTGCCAATGAAGAAGTTTTTGGTGTAGTCCTCAAAGGAATTAGCACAGATTTTGATACTCTGCGATTTCAAAAAAATTTGCAAGAAGGCAAAATGTTGCAATTTTCTACAAGTAATGATTCTACACATAGCAACGAATTAGTAGTTAGTCGATTTATTGCCGAAAAATTAAACCTAAAATTACAAGACAAAGTAATTTTATATTTTATTCAAGACCCTCCCAAAGTTAGAAAATTAACAGTTTCGGGAATTTATAAAACGGATATAGAGGATTTTGACAAAAGATTTGTGCTTTGTGATAATCGTCTTTTGCAAGGCGTAAATAGTTGGGCAGATACTTTGACAGGTGGGTATGAAATTTTTTTGAAAGATTTTGACCAAATAAATCATAGCGAAGATATAGTCTATGAGGCAATGGACTCGGATATGCAATTATTGAAAGTTACAGATTTGTATTTACATTTTTTTGATTGGTTTGTAATTTTAAATCGGAATATTTATATTTTTTTGGCAGTCATTATTTTTGTTGCTTGTTTTAATGTAATTTCTATTTTATTAATTTTGATAATGGAAAGAACTAATATGATTGGATTACTAAAAGCATTAGGGGCAACACAAAAACAAATACAACTTATTTTTATCTACAATGGTTGGCAGATATTATGGAAAGGTTTGTTAATTGGCAATAGCTTGGCAATAGGTTTTGCTTTTTTGCAAGATTATTTTCAATTTCTAAAACTTGATGCCAATACTTATTATATGGAAACTGTCCCAATAGCTTGGAATTGGCAGTTATTAATTGTTCTCAATATTATCATAGCATTGCTTACTGCCTTGATTTTGTGGATTCCTGTAAAAATAATTGCAAATATTTCGCCTGTTAAAGCTATTCGTTTTGATTAGAAAATGATAAATTTAAAATAGGTAACTGTTGAGGTATTTGCTTTTTTACATTGTCAATGGTGCTTTTTGCACCTTGACAACGTACCTAAACAGTTACAAAAATAGATATTTTAAAATTTGTAGCATTGGACTTTAGTCTATGCTACAAATTTTAATAATATCTAATACTTTTTGCGTATATTTTAATTATTTTTTAGCTTTGCATAAAAAAATATGCAAACAATACCAGCAATACATTCTACAGATTATCATTACGACTTGCCTGAAGAAAAAATAGCACGTTTCCCTCTCGAAAAAAGAGAGGAAGCAAAGCTTTTGGTCTATAAAGATTCTAATATTACACACAAACAATTCAAAGAAATAGATAAGGAATTGGACAGTGATTTTACTTTATTTTTCAATAACACACGAGTAATTCCTGCAAGATTGCATTTTCAAAAAGATTCTGGAGGGATAATTGAAATTTTCTTATTAAATCCAATTTCGCCTTCTTCGGTTAGTCTTGCTATGTTGGCAGAAGGCGTATGCACTTGGAAATGTTTGGTAGGTGGAATGAAAAAATGGAAAAATGGCGTTTTACTTACAAGAGAACTACTTGTAAATCATACAGTTATACAACTTTCGGTGGAATTAGTAGATAGAGAATTGCAAACGGTTGTATTTCGTTGGAATCCCGAAAAACATAGTTTTGCTGAAATTATTAGTATTTTTGGTAATACTCCCTTGCCGCCTTATCTCAATCGCAAAGCCGAAGAAAAAGACAAAAAAAGTTACCAAACGGTCTATGCAAAAAATGAAGGAGCAGTAGCAGCACCCACCGCAGGCTTGCATTTTACAGAAAATGTATTGGCAAAATTGTCAGCAAAAGGTATTTTGCAAGATTTTGTTACTTTGCACGTAGGAGGTGGCACTTTTCAACCTATTCGCACCGAGAATCCTATCGAACACCCAATGCACGCTGAACAGATTATTCTTTCCCAAAATAATCTTAAAAATATAGTCAATGCCAAAAAAATCTGTGCAGTTGGCACAACTTCTATGCGAACTTTGGAAAGTTTGTATTGGTTGGCGTTGGAATTGTATGAAGGAAATGAAGAAACACAACAAGCTATTATATCGGGAAATTTTCAGATACAAAAATTACAACCCTACAAATATGCAACTATGCAACTACCTGATAAACAAGTAGTTATCCAAAATTTATTGGAATTTATGCAAGCTAATAATTTGGAAAATATTAGTGGAGAAACGCAAATTATGATAATTCCGTCTTATACTTTCCGTTGTTGTGATGCCTTAATTACCAATTTTCACCAACCCGAAACTACTTTAATGTTATTAGTGGCTGCATTTGTAGGAGAAGATTGGAAAACTATTTATCAAACTGCTTTGGCAAATGAATACCGTTTTTTGAGTTATGGCGACTCGTCTTTGTTGTTTAAAAATAAAAATATTAGCTAATTTTAATAGGTTTTTTGATGCGGAAAACCTATTATACTAAAATAATTTTATAAAAAATAGAACATAAAGATGTCATCTTTTTTTCAAAGATGACATCTTTGGATAAAACCAATTAATTTTTAGTATATTTTAAGGTGAACTACAGATTAATTTATGGATAATCAATAAGTTAATCTGTAGTTCAGATTATTTTATTATCATCTATTTTTTAGGATTTTCGCAATTTCCTAAACTTATAGGCAATAGATAAATGATGTGATGGCAATAAGGTAGTGTGTGTAAGTAAGGCATAATCAAATGTAAAACCTGCTATTTCTACGCCTGTACCATAACTATATACGAGAGGATTTAGCGAAATTCCTGCACGCATAGCAAGCATTTTTATTGGTTTGTATTCTGCACCTGCCCTAAAATTGCTTGGATAATCTATGTCTTTGATGCCTTCAAAATTTAGGATAATGGTAGGAAGAGGACGGTAAGAAATAGCTGCTTTCATCACAATCGGCAAAGTTTCATTTTTAAAATTTGCGATTTGTGCTTGATTAAAGTTATAAATATGTGCTGCAACAAACAGATGTTTTGTAAATTGCATTTTACCACCAAACTCGAAGGTAAAAGCTGTTTTGGTTGGCAAACCTTCTGTAGCAAATTGTACATAATTTGCCTTGATTCCCAAACTAACTTTTTCTATTTTATGGCTGATGCCTATTCCAAAATTTACCTCATTGAATAAATTATCTCCAAAACGAGAAATAGTGCTACCAAGCATTGTTTTGTTGCCCCAAAGTGGCAAAACTGCCCCTGCTGCTACCGTATTTAAGCCACTTACCGTAAATTTGTTATCTACGGCTGCCAAAAGATAGGTTTCTTCTGTCCAAGCCAATGCACCAATATTGTTAAAAACTGCCCACGCATCTCCCAAAGTTGTGCTTGTATTACCTATACCCATAGCTCTTGCACCCATATTGATACGTTGTGCAAAAGCAATGTTACTAATTAAAATGAATAAAAGACTGCAATAAATAAATTTGCTATTTTTCTTTATGTTGCTAAATTTACTAATTTTAATTTGTTTATTTTGAAAACATAAATTAAAATTAGTAAAAAAAGAAAATAAATTTTTAGAAAGGCAAATCATCTGCATCCGTTGGCAATGGTACTTCGGGCATGGTTGGCTGCTGCGTAGTTGTTGCATACGTTTGGTGTCCGTTAGTATTGTTATTCATTGGTGTATTGCCACCATCAATTTTCCAAGCATCTAAGTTGGTAAAATATACTGTTTCGCCTGTTTTTCCTTGAAATGGTTTGCCTTTTAGGTTAAAAGAAACCACCATTTCATCTCCAGTATTGTATTTATCCAACAAAGCACATTTGTCGTTGATTAGTTGAAATTTGATATATTCGGGATATTGTCCTTCTATGATTTCGAGAACAAACTCTCTTTTGCGGAATTTTTCTGTTACTTGTTGCGAATCTTGTTTTACGTGCAACTTACCTTTTGCTTGAAACGACATATAATCACTTGTTTTAGTTTTATGCAAAGCTAAAAAATTATATGCAAATAAAAAGGGCTTTAGAAAAAAAATCTTCAAGTGATGCTGTTCTTTTAGGGTTGTAAATAGCAATATGTAAGAAGACAAATGCAATGTTTTGTTTATCATTCTTTGCTATGTTTATTCAATCAAATACAATACTGCCATCTTGCTTTCTTGCACTGTTGCCCCGTTTTTGCAGCCTGTATATTCTACAACTACCTGATAAGCACCTGCTTGCATTGGTTCGCCATTATAAAACAAACCATTCCAACCTAATGTAGGATTGTTTGCACTGAAAACTTCAATGCCCCAACGGTTAAAAATTTTGAGTGAAAAAAGCACTGTATTTTCAGCTTTTACCAAAAAAATATTATTCACAGGCGTATTAAATGGAGTAAAAGCAGTAGGAATTACTACTTCTACCTCACAACATTCTACAGTGCTAAATTCTTTGCGAGCCGTGCAACCTTCTTTTGTTTGTCCAATTAGTATATAATTTCCTGTTTCTGTAGGCGAAAAACTTTCGCCACGTCCTACGGTATCTCCTTTGCTATCCAACCAAAAATATTTTTCAAATTGTTTGTTGGTATCTACTGCCTTTAATGGTTTTACAGAACTCGGATTGCTGGGGCAGGAAAATGTATTGCCTTCTATTCCAATGCTTAACATAGGTGTCATTTGATAGGTTATATTTGCCGAAGTTTGTAAAGTGCCTAATTTGCCTTCTGTTACCGTATAAACTCTATAATAATAATCTACACAAAGTTTTACTTCTTTATCTACAAAGGTATTTGCATTATTGACTTGTGTAAGAAAACTAAAATCTTTGCCATTGGTAGATTTATAAATTACCGAACCAACTACATTTGTACCGTTTTTTTCCCAAGTAAGTGTAATTTCTGTGCCATTGTCTGTGCCTTTTACATTGCTTACTTGCCCGTTTGGAATAGGAGATTCAAACGAAAAGATACGTAAATTAGTGGCAATAGGACTATGCAAATTAGTAATATTTCCTTTATTGATTACATTCAAAATTTCATTATCTGCTATTTTTGCAACAGGTGGCGTAGCAATAAAATCTACTCCTTTAAATGTATTTTTGCTGGAATTGCTACCAATTCCTACCCGAACAGCCTCTATTTTGTCTAAAGCACATTGCATAGTTGCATAACGAAATTCTATTTTCCCACTATTGATATTGGTAACTACATTTGTTGTCAAAGGTGGCGTTTCATAGAGCCAAATCTGAAAAGTGGCAGTTTCGGTATTTGCAGTATGGTTTATCAATAAATGCAAGGCTTCAATTACAATAATTCTATTAGGAAAATTTCCAAAAGATTTATAATGAATTTTACCATTGCTGGCAGTTTTCCAATCTCCTAATCTAAGTAAGGCAAGGTTTTGGAAACCCGAAGTAAAAGCTGCAATTCTTGGCGTATTATCAATATTGTAGGCATTTGCGAGGGCATTGATTGGAGTTTTGCCTAATTGTATTACTGCATTTGTATTTATCGAAAAGTCTGTATATCTTACTCCCATAAACCAAAATTCGAAACCCAATGGCAACACAGGTGAAGCCTCTTGAAAAGCATCGCCTGCAATAATAGTAGTGCTATTGGTCATATCCGCAAAACTACTATTATTATTAGTTAAAAACTCGTAATCATCTGCCTCTTGTGCAAAAGCAACAAAAGGTATTGCAAAAAAATATAGCAATGCAAGCAAGCTAGGTAAAATGTTTTTATTCATTTTTGTAAATTTTATTACTTTTAATTTTAACTTTGAAAAGTTATTTGTAAATTGATTTGTTACTAAATCATTTTGTGAAAAAAAGCTAAATAGATTTTATAGAAATAGGAACTCTATTTTGCAAAATGTATCAAATAGATAGTTTCTACTTTTTTATTTTTTATGTAATAGATTGATAATCAATTACTTATTTTGAAGGCAAAGCCTACAGAAATTGTCATAGACTTCATTGCCAAAATTGCATATAAAAAAACAAGCAAGCAAAAACTTTAAGATTTTTTATTGCTTAATTTATAGGAGATAATTTCTAACTAAAAAACGACTTACAATGAAAATTTTATTGTTTTTTCTTACTTTTCTTACATCATCTTTGCTTTATGCACAGGAAATAACGATAAATGGTTCTATCAAAGACCAAAGCAAAAACCCCCTTGTAAATGCAGAAATTACGGTCAATGAAAATATAGAATTACATAGTAATAAAAAAGGTGAATTTGCCTTTGTTGCACGTAAAAATACGACTCCTACACATGTTGCAGCAAGTTATAAAAATATGCGTTTGCAAAGTTGGGATTATAATGCAGGGCAAAATAGTTTGGAAATTTTTATGACTTCCGAGCCATTAATTTTGCGAGGCAAAGTAATAGATATTCATAATAATCCCCAAAAAGCCCTAAAAATTACTATAGATGGCATTGCAAAACCTTCTTTTTTGATGACAGATGCTGATGGAAAATTTAGATTAGAATTGCCTGCCGACAAGAATGTTTCAGCTATTGGATTTATTATCAATAGCCAATTAGTGCCACAAGAACATATTTTGTTTGACCGTAACAAAAATACCTTGCTCATTACCGCAGGCAGAGAACTCAACCCTAATACACAAATGGCAAAAGTAGTAGTAGAAGACGAGCTTGGAAATCCACTGATGAATGTGCCTGTATTGATTAATGACAAAACCTATAAAACGAACCAAAAAGGAGAATTTCAGTTGGTACGTAGCTTGTTGCAACCCAAACCAAATGAGTCTTTTCCCGAAACTACTCGTACTATAGTGAGTGGTTATGAATTGCTGAAACGGAATTTTGATGAAAATGATATTTATTTGATTGTAAAATCCAGCCAACAAGTAGAAGCAGATTCTATGTTATATCAACAAGATTTGGGTACAGTTATCAATGAATTGGAATTGGAAAAACAGTTGTTAGCCCAAAAAAGTGGACAAATACAATCTGAAATAGAAACAGTAACCGAAAAATTGGCACATCAAGAGAAATTTTCTGACCAGCAACGCAAGTTTTTGTTTGATTATTTGGAAAATCTTAAAACTACTTTAGTTTCCAACGAAATAGCCTACGAAGAGGCACAAGAGAAAACTAAAGAAGTGATAGATAAAATGCGAAAAGTATTGGTGGAAAAAGATTCTAAATTTCAGGAGTCGCAAAGTATGGTTCGCAAAAAAGATGAAGAAATAGCAATAGAAAAAAAGATAATTGGATTGGTATCTTTTTTAGGAGTTTTAATGTTAATTACCTCGATAGGTTTCTTTTTGTTTGCTCGTAGAATTTCTCGTCAAAGAGATAAAATTTCTCGTCAAAGAGATGAAATTGAAACCCAAAAGAACGAAATTACTACAGCTTACCAAAATATCCAAACCATTAGCAATATTGGGCAAGAAATTACGGCTTTATTGGATATTAATATGTTGGTGCAAGTTTTACATAAGCACGTCAGCAAATTAATGGATGCGTCTGTATTTGGCGTTGGAATTCCAAACTCCAAAAATAACAAAATGGAGTTTAAAAATTTTATAGATAACCATGTAGTAATGGCTTACCACGCTGAAGATTTGAGTGACCACAACAAATTTTCGGTTTGGTGTTTGCGTCATGAAAAACCTGTGATTATCAATGATTTAGCAGCCGACCATACCAATTATGTCAAGCAAATGTTGATAGATTTTGAACAAGAAACCATACCAAAATCTATTATTTATTTACCATTACATTATGAAGGTGAAAATTTAGGGGTCTTAACCGTACAAAGTCGTAGAGTGAATGCCTATAATGAAATGGAAATCAATATTTTACAAGCATTGGCTTCTTATGTGGCAGTGTCTTTGGCAAATGCAAATTCGTACCAAATAGTAAAAGATACTCACGATATTTTAGAAATCAAAAACCAAAATATTACCGATAGTATCCGTTATGCCCAAACTATTCAACAAACTATTTTGCCAAGTAGCAAAGAATTAAGCAATGCGTTGCAAGAATATTTTATTCTCTACAAACCAAAAGATATTGTTTCGGGAGATTTTTATTGGCTTGTAAACTTGCCAAGCGAAGATACTTATAGCAATGATAAAACTTTTGTGGCAGTGGTAGATTGTACAGGTCATGGGGTGCCAGGGGCTTTTATGAGTATGGTTGGTAGCAATATTTTGAATGAAATTGTAAAAATTCGTAGAGAATATAACCCTGCAAAAATATTGGAATTATTGGATATTGCTATTGTAGGTTCTCTTAAGCAATATGATAAAACTAATAATGATGGTATGGACGTATGTTTGTGTTTGCTCGAAACAGAAGAATATAACACAAAAATAACTTTTTCAGGCACTCGAAGACCATTATATTATGTGCAAAAAAATAGTAATTTACAAGAAATTAGAGGAGATAGGAGTTCTATTGGAGGGGTGCATCGCAACGAAAATAAAGTAAAAACATTTACCAATAATGAAATAATTTTGCAAAATGGCGAAATGATTTTTCTTACTACAGATGGTTTTGGCGACCAAAACAATGCTGCACAAGAAAAATATAGCACCCAAAAACTAAAAGCATTTTTGGAAAGCAACGCAAATCTTGACATTGATACACAAAAACTCTTATTACAAACCGAAGTAGAAACCTATATGCAAAACGTAGAACAACGTGATGATATTACGATTATGGGCATAAGACTTTAAAAAAACTATTTTCATGCAAATTGCATAGCATAAACCTACATAAAATAGGTTATATTCTATGCAATTTTTTTATATTCCTAACTAACCACAATAAACAACTTTATAATGACAATTAATGTAGCAAATTTTGATAGATGGATGCGTAGCACCTTTATCGAAATCAATACCGAATTAGAAAACCTTTATTTTGCACAAGTCAATCGAGCAAATGTTGCCAATATTGGCGAAAATCTCAAAGAGCAATTATACCAAGAAGGACGTAATTTTATTATTCATTTGCTCAAAGAAGGCAATACAGATGAGGGATTTGATATGGGATTTGATGTATTGGGCAATGTAGGATTGTATATGGCTGCTTGTAGAAGGCACGAAATTAGTGAAATAGATAGCAAAAATTCTTCTATGTTTGAGGCATCTGCTTTGGCAATGCAATTAGGAGCTTCGTTGGGAGTTACGCCACGTTTTGCGACCAGCCACCTCACTACCCATAATACTGCTTTTCACGGACATTACAAAACTTTTACGACTCTCGAAGACGAATATACTTTTATAGATTACAACACACGCGGAATTTTGTCCTATAAACGTGCTTCAGACGCATTGGTGCGGATTCTGCCTTTGGGAGTTTCGCACCCTGTAGCTGCCGATTTGTTGAAAGTTGCAAAAGATGCTTTGTTAGATGTAATTGCCTACAACCAAACTTTATTTGAAAAATTGGACACCAACCGTTTTTTTTATAACGTAAGACCTTATTACAAACCATACAAAGTAGGACAACACGTATATAGAGGGGCAAATGCTGGAGATTTTGCAGGAATCAATGTCATAGATTTGTTATTGGGAGTTTGTCAAGCCGACCATTCGTCTTATTCGCAAATTTTGGTAGATAAGTTTTTGTATATGATGCCACAAGACCAATTACTTTTACGAGATTGTATGCGACAACAAAGTCTATTAAACAGTTTTCTTGAGGCATTGCCAAGCCAAAAAAATACTACTTGGTTTCAAACCAATGTCAAAGCATTTCTCGAAGTTTGTGCAGCACACGGAGAAGCAGCTTCGCAACACCACGACCAACTTGTTGCAAAATATATCAAAGAACCAGCAGCAGATTTGCCCGAAGAAAACCACCACAATCTTACGGCAAGTGGTCCACCGTTGCCTGTTTTATTGTTTGCTTTGGAAAAACTGCGAGACCAACGAAAAGCAGCTTTTCGAACAGATATAGAAACACGATTTGCAGATATACAAGCATTAAAGGATAGTTTGTTGTAAAAATAATTAGTAAAAAGACTTTCCAAATCTTGGCTCGCAGAGAAACTGTTGGTATAGGTTTTTGGAAAGTCTGTTTAATGGTAGCAAATTTGTTGCAAAGTTGAATCTGCGAATAATAGAATGGAAGTTGTACGTTATACAAAGGAATATTTCAAGCAATGGAATGATTTTTTAGGGATTGCTAAAAATAGTACCTTTCTTTTTGATAGAAATTTTTGCGAATATCATGCAGATAGATTTCAAGACCACTCTCTTTTATTATTGCAAAATAATAAACTTGTGGCTCTTTTTGTGGCAAATCAGATAGGAGAAGAAATATATTCACATAGTGGTTTAACTTATGGAGGTTTAATTATCTCTAATGAAATTAAATTATCTAATGTACTTGAATGTTTTTATAGCTTACTCAACTATTATAATAATTTGGGCATCAAAAAAATAATTTATAAACAGATGCCTGCTTTTTATCATTCAGCACCAACATTTGAAGATGATTATGCTCTATTTTTAGCCAATGCAATACTTATAAGACGAGATACTTCGTTTGTAGTTGATTTAAGAAAACCCATTTATTTTCAACAAAGACGTATTCGAAATATCAAAAAAGCCCAAAAGGAACAAGTAACAATGATAGAAACCTCTGAATTTGGTGCTTTTTGGAATGAAATTCTGATTCCAAATTTAGAAAATAGATTTGGGGTAAAGCCTGTGCATAGTTTGCAAGAAATCACAAGTTTACAGGAAAAATTTCCACAAAATATTAGACAATTTAATGCTATTTTGGATAATAAAATTATTGCTGGTGCTACAATTTTTGAGAATAATAAAGTAGCCCATGCCCAATATATAGCTTCTAATGATTTGGGGAAAAATAATGGAGCTTTAGATTTATTATTTTCTGTTCTTATCCAAGATATTTATAAAAATTTTGACTATTTTAGTTTTGGCATAAGCAACGAACAACAAGGGAAAATACTAAATCAAGGATTAGCAGATTGGAAAGAAGGTTTTGGAGCTAATGTTTGGATTCATAATTTTTATGAGATTAAGCCTATGTATTATACAAATATTTCAACTTATAAATCAAATTAATTTTTAGATGATTTCATTTTTAGACATAAAATCTATTAATCTACCATACGAAGCAGAATTGCGGGAGGCTTTTGACAAAGTTTTGCAAAGTGGCTGGTTCATAATGGGAACATTCCTTCAGGAGTTTGAAAAATCTTTTGCTGCGTATTGTGGTACTTCGCATTGTATAGGCGTAGCCAATGGACTCGATGCATTGATTATTATTTTGGAAGGTTATAAGTTATTGGGCAAACTCAAAGAAGGGGACGAGGTTATTGTGCCTGCCAATACGTATATTGCCTCTATTTTGGCTATTTCTAAAGCCAATCTTGTACCTGTTTTGGTAGAACCGTATGAAGATACTTGTTTGCTAAATCCGTTACTGATTACACAACATATTACACCAAAGACTAAAGCTATTTTGCCTGTCCACCTGTATGGACAAGTATGCGAAATGGAAACCATACTTTCTATTGCCAAACAATATGATTTGTTGGTAATAGAAGATGCGGCTCAAGCCCATGGTGCTGAATACCAACTGAAACGAGCAGGGAATTTGGGACACGCAGCAGGTTTTAGTTTTTACCCAGCCAAGAACTTGGGTGCTTTGGGTGATGGAGGTGCTATTACTACGAATGACGAGCAGTTGGCAGATGTTATTCGAGCCTACCGCAATTATGGTTCACATATAAAATACCACAACCTCTACCAAGGCATCAATAGCAGGTTAGATGAGTTACAAGCTGCCTTATTGTCTGTCAAATTAAAATACTTAGACAAAGAAAATGAGTATAGAAGACAAATTGCTACCTATTATTTAAGCCATATTGCAAATCCTCTTGTGCAACTGCCTACTGTAAAAATACCAGAAAGTCATGTTTGGCATCTTTTTACGGTACAGGTAACTAATAGACTACATTTTCAGGAATATTTACAAAAAAATAATATTCAAACCGTAATTCATTATCCTATAGCTCCGCATCAACAAGCTGCATATAAAGAATACAAAAACTTGAAGTTACCAATTACAGAGAAAATTCATCAGAGTATCTTATCTTTGCCTATTTCGCCTGTGTTGAGTAGCCAAGATGTAGAAGAAATTGTTGCTATTATTAATCTCTATGATTTGTAAATCTACTTGTAATCTTGATTTTGCTTGTGTAGCAACCCGCCTAAAGGCGAATAGACGGTATCTGTAGCTCACGTTAAAAAAGCAGAAAGTTTTGAAAGAGAAAACCTAAAAATTATACCTTTTTTTTTGAAAAGTACAATAAAAATTACACCTTTGCAAAGTAAGAACAAAATATTTAGCTATTTTATCTAATAACGATGTCCAATATTGTTTTAAAAGTAGAAAATTTATACAAAAGATATAGGTTAGGAAATGTTGATAGAACTGCATTTAAGGAAGATGTAATTAGCTTTATGGCAAAATTGCAAGGCAAGCCAGACCCCTACGAAAGCTATATTACCTCCAATGAATTGGCGGCAGCAAAAGACGCAAGTGAAATAAAAAGCCGTTATGTGTGGTCATTGCAAGATATAAATTTTGAGGTGCAACAAGGAGAAATATTAGGAATTATAGGTAAAAATGGAGCTGGTAAATCTACTTTATTAAAGATATTATCCAAAACTACAGCACCTACCAAAGGAAATGTAAAAGTAAAAGGCAGAATAGCAAGTTTGTTGGAAGTAGGTACGGGTTTTCACCCTGATTTGACAGGACGTGAAAATATCTATATGAATGGTGCTATTATGGGTATGATGCGACACGAAATTACTCGCAAACTCGACGAAATTATAGCCTTTGCAGGAGTAGAAGCATTTATAGATACACCCGTAAAACGGTATTCTTCGGGTATGTATGTACGGTTGGCTTTTGCGGTAGCAGCACACTTAGAGCCTGATATTTTGATTATAGACGAAGTATTGGCGGTAGGTGATGCCGAATTTCAGAAAAAATGTATCGGCAAAATGAAAG
>JBIKRY010000326.1:0-5100 GCA_044348925.1 Bernardetiaceae bacterium | reverse complement strand
TGCCAATCTATAACCCTAAAATCTGCTGGTGGAGAAATGACAATTTGGTACAACAAAAATCATTTCAAAATGGACGCAAAATTATATGAAGGGCATTTGTATGGGCATTGGGAATATATTTTGAAAAAAATACAATGTCTGCCACTAAAAATAGAACAAAAAGGTTTTATGACACATATCATACAAACTGTAATAGCGTATAAAGAACAACCTATAGAGGAAAGTCTATTTACAATTCCTAAATTCAAAACAATTATACCAAATCCAATGAATTAAGGAAATATACTAAAACTAAAATAACTTTATAAAAACCGAACTTAAAGATGTCATCTTAAAAAAAAGATGACATCTTTGGATAAAACCAATTAATTTTTAGTATAATATGCTACTATTGGCAACCTAACTGACGAAGTATTCTATTTCTGTAAACGAAAAGTAATCAAAATTCATGTCTAAAAATAAAACATTTTATATAGCTATTTTAGTAATTTGTTTTGTCATATTACTTGTAATAGAATATATGACACCAAAACCTATTAATTGGCAACGTACTTATTCCAAAGATGATAAAATTCCTTTTGGAACTTATGTCCTTTTTGATTTGCTACCTGAACTATTTTCGTTGGCAAGTATCAAGGAAAATTATGAAACAATGTATGAATTGTCTTTAAAATTAGAAGACAAAAATGATTACAACGAGGTTAGTGAATACCAAAGAAACTTTATTTTATTAAATGAAGATTTTTCGCCTGAAAAAGAAGAAACAGATGCTATTTTGGAAATGGCTGCCAATGGAAGCACTTTTTTTATTGCCTCTAATCATTTTGGCGGTTTGTTTGCCGATACTTTAGGCATCAAAACCTCCGATTATAATATTTGGGAATTAGATTATAATGAAAATGCCAAAAAAGTACCCATCAAATTGACAAATTCAAGGCTAAGCAAACGAAACTTTTTGTTTTATGAGCATATTGTGCCTTTTACTTTTGAAGAACTTGCCCCAAAACCATTTATTGACCTAAAAACCGTAAGAGTTTTGGGTAAAAATGGTAAAAAACCTAACTTTATTTATATTCCGCATGGGCTTGGGGCTTTTTATTTGCATACTTCGCCACTTATTTTTACCAATCATAGTATATTAACCGACCAAAATAACGAATATATTGCTACAGCCTTTTCTTATTTGCCTCAAAGAGATATTGTTTGGGACGAATATTATAAAGTTGGACGCAAAACATCACAAAATGAGTTACGTTTTGTGTTGCAACATCTATCTTTGCGTTATGCTTGGTTTCTATTTTTGGCTACCATATTACTTTTTATCTTCTTTAAAGCAAAAAGAACACAAAGAATTATCCCTATTATGCGATTGCCACAAAATACCACTTTAGGTTTTACCAAAATTATTGGGCAACTTTATTACCAACGCAGAGATGATACAGATTTGGCAAAAAAGAAAATTACCTATTTTTTGGCATATATTCGCACTACTTTTTATGTCCAAACAAATAAATTGGATAAAGAATTTATCGAAAATTTGGCAAACAAGTCTGGATATGATATGGCAAAACTAAAACGAATTTTTGGGCTAATTGCAGATGTGCAAAATTACAATTTTATTGCCGAAAATCAATTATTGGAATTAAGTCATAAAATCGATGAATTTTATGAGTTTGGAAAAGTAAAATAAAACCATTGTGTACTTGCATGAAGTAGTAACACACCATAAAAGTATATTTTCAATAAATTACTATATTTTATATTTATCACTTATGAGCATTTTTAGTCGAATTATTCGCGGAGAAATTCCTTGCCATAAAATAGCAGAGGACGAAAATTATTTTGCTTTTTTGGATATTTCGCCACAAGCCGAAGGGCATACATTGGTAGTTCCAAAACGAGAAATAGATTATATTTTTGATTTAGACCCGCATACACTTAGTGGACTAATGCTATTTAGCCAAAAAGTTGCAAAAGGTTTGCAAAAAGCTATTCCTTGTTTGCGTATTGGAATTACTGTCATTGGCTTAGACGTGCCACATGCACACGTGCATCTCATACCTATCAATAGTATGAAAGATATGCGTTTTAGTGAAACAAAACCCAAACCTTCACAAGAAGAATTAGCTAAAATTGCTGAAAATATTAGAAAATATATAGTTTAAATCAATAGATTTATTACCTAAATTTCACAACAAACCAACTTTAATTTTTTACTAAATTTACTTTTCTTATGTGTAAGTATTTTACCATTCTTAAAATATTTGTTTTAAGTGTGTTATGTGTGCAGATTTTGTCTGCACAAAATCAACAAAGCCACGAAAAAGGCTCGTATGTAGATAGTCTAAATAGATATTATCAACAAGCCGAATTGCCTCTATATATTTACGTTTCACACAAACCAGACCAGCCACCAACACAACTTGGCAAAGAAGAAAACGAAAACGAGAACAAGAAAACGGAACTAAAACCTATTTATTTAGACGGGCATGGCAAGCACTATCTTAGACATATTGACGGATTACATAATATTTCCGAAAATTTTGCAGTCTATGCAGACGGCATAGCACCCGAAAGTACGAGTAGTTTTTTGGCAGCACCACGATATAATCGTAATGGCATACAATATTATGGCAAAGATTTGCGTGTAGCTTTACAAACCAAAGACGAAATGTCGGGCATACAAACTCTTTTGCAGACCACAAACAAAGGAGCATATACGGCATATTCTGGAGATATTGCATTTAACGAAGAAGGAGAACAAAGTATTCTCTATTACGCAGTAGATAATGTTGGAAATGCAGAAAAAGCACATACAAGAAATTTTACCGTAGATTTGAGTAGCCCCGAAACTTTTCATAATATAGTGGGAATTGCCAAAGAAAAAATTATTTCTTTGAGTACCAAAATTTACCTTACTTTTAGTGATAAACTCTCAGGAGTTGCCAATACCTATTACAAAATAGATGATAGCAAATGGAAAGAATATGAAAAAGGAATGGTAATTCCTCTCGAACAACTAAAAGATGGCGTACATACCTTATATTATTATTCCACAGACAATGTTAGTAATAAGGAAGAAGCCAAAAACTTTGAATTTTATTTGGATAGAACTGCCCCAATTATGTCCGCAGATGTGTTGGGAGATAGATTTATTGTTGGCGACCAAGTATATTTTTCGGGACGAACCAAGCTAAAATTAACGGCTGTAGATAACAAAGCAGGTATCAAAAAAACACTTTATTCGGTAGATGGTAACGAATATAAAGACTATGACGAGCCTTTTTATCTACCAAGCAAATCAGGTTTGCACGTAGTACGTTATTATGCTTTAGATAATATGGAAAATGAAGGTGCTGGCAATCGCAATGCACGTTTTGACGAGTACAAGCATAACGTAAGTTCGGTATATGTCGATTTGACGGGACCTACTTTGAATTTTCAATATTTAGATGTCAAATTTCAAAAAGGAGATACAATCTATATCACGCCACAAACCCGCATAAAACTTGCTGCCTTTGACCCTGAATCGGGTTTGCAAAAAATATCGTATAGTTTAGATGGTAGTGCAGACGAAATTATCTACAACCAAGCATTTACTGTTGGTGAAACAGGAAGGCATACAATTAACTATTTTGGCTATGACAATGTAAACAATCGTAATGTAAGTAGTTTTGTGTTTATTGTGGATAATAAACCGCCAGATATTTTTGTTAATTTTAGTATTTCGCCAAATACTTGGGAAGATAGTCCGCCAAGTACAGGTGGTAAAGGCAAAACAGAAGAAAAATTGCCAATTTATCCGTCTTATGCTACTTTATTTTTGGCTGCCACAGATTTACAAACAGGTTTTGATGAAATACATTATGCAATTAATGGCGAAAAACCAAAATCATACGAGGGCTTGATTCGTGGATTTGAAAAAAATAAAATCTATACGATTACTATTTTTGCAGAAGACAAACTCGGAAACAAAGCCGAAAAAGTTATACGGTTTAAAACGGATAAATACTAAATGGTATATACCTTAGTATAAGTGGGGTAATCTTGTGCGTAACTTGAGCTACGTACAAGATTATTAATATTTTTTAATAGAGTTTATGAATAATTGTTGTAGCAATTCCACTGCGGGCAAAATATTTATAGCAGTGCCTTTTTCCATTCCTCAAAGTGCCGTAAGCACGAAATATGTCGTTCCTAACGGAACTTTTAAAACATAATTAAGGTGAGTTGCGTAGGATGTACCGCACCCTTTAGGGTGCAAGGTTTTTGATAAATTTGGAAAGTAAACTTAGTAAAATTTCTAATAATATTAGTGTTTTATAGGTATTAGGGCAATTTTGCAACGACCTTGCACCCTCAAGGGTGCTGTACAAAGGAACTTACATTATCTATTGAAAATAAACGGTAATTCCATAAAATATAACCATACAAAGCAATAATTCTATAATTACAAAGGCATATAATTGATTCCAAGTTTTAAATATTGGTGGTAAATCTTCTGGTGTTTCCATATTGATAGTTTTATTTGTAAAAACTCCTATAATTTTATTCCAAGCATCGAAATATCATCACGTTGTAATCTATTTCGTTGAAACTCTTTCAGTTCTTGTGTTACGATTTGTTGTTGTTCAGACATTGGCAATTTGGTGTTACTTTCTAATATGGTAGTTAGTTTTTCCATACCAAATTTTTCTCTTTCTGGACTGTCTTGGTCAACCAATCCATCAGACATTAGATATAAAATATCTCCTTTTCGCAACATAAGCTCGTGGTCTGTAAAATGCCCCGTTTTGCCTTTAAACCAACCACCAATCGGTTTATTATCTCCTTTAATGCGTTGAATTTGCAAATCATTTTGTTTTTTGTATAGCAATGGTCTTTTTGCCCCTGCAAATACGACAATAAAATCTACAGGACTCAATCTTTCCATCGAGCAAATACATACGTCCATACCATCATCATTGGTTTTGTCTTCTTGTCGCAATAAACTTTGTACGCCTGTATGCAGGTTTTCTAAAATAGCAGCAGGAGATACAATATTTCTTTGTTTTACAATTTCATTGAGCAACGAAATTCCAATCAAAGACATAAAAGCCC
>JBIKRY010000325.1:0-5101 GCA_044348925.1 Bernardetiaceae bacterium | reverse complement strand
TAATTTTGATAGAGAATTTACAGTAAATTTTCTTCGTCCAAGTACCAATTATTATGTTTTTGATGAGCAAGAAGTATCTTTATTATCGACTTGTTTAGCCGATGGCGTGGAGTTGGGAGATAGTGAAACAGAGGAAGAATAATATTAGAGAAAAGCCTTGTAGCAATACAAGGCTTTTTTGATTTTAGCCCACTTTTAAAGTATCTTTTTGCTTGTGAAAAAATAAAATATTTTGTGTGAAATTTTTAAAAATGTAACTACTTGATAATCAATAAGTTAAATTTTAAAAATATATTAAAATTGACAATTTTTTAGTGCTTTTTTGCCTGTAACTTATTGATTATCAAGTAGTTGTAAGCTATAAAATGTAGAGTAAACTCTCTACACTAAAAAAGCATAAAAAAAGTGCCTTTTTGAGGTCAAAAAGGCACTTTGTGGAGACGGTGGGAGTCGAACCCACGTCCAAACACGGAAATACTATGCTTTCTACACGTTTATTCTTTATTGATTGTCGGGAAAAAATAAGTAAAAGACAAACTAATTTGCTCCGTAGTTGCTTAAATTTCGCCTTTGTTTCGCAACAAACATTGGCTATTTCTATAGTTTGGAGCCCATTTGTAATATAGATAGAAAGGCTATATCACTGGACTAAGGCACTTAATTTCTCCGAAATTAAGCAGCCATGGCGTAAGTTCTTTCGCCGGTTATTGTTGTGAAGGTTTAGTTGAAAGGCTCTTCCTACAACGCCTTACGTGCTTACACAATACATCTCAAGCTGTCAAAACCAGTCGTCCCCAAAATGTAATTACAAATGTAGAGACTATTTAGGAATAAAACAAATATTTTACAAAAAATATTCATCGTAGATATGCGTGTTGCTAATTTTTTGGGAAAAATAAAACAAAAATTCTATTTTAGACGATAAAGTGTATCTTTGTGCAAAAAAATTTAAGATGTCTTTTATTACCACCTTTAAAAAAGCATTGCCAACACTTTCTACCGACCAATTTGAGGAGGCTGCACTTGCTTTGTTTCGTTTTCAGGCTATACATAATCCTATTTATCGGTTATACATAGAATATTTGGGCATAAAACCAGATAAAATTGTGCGTATAGACAAAATTCCATTTTTACCCATAGAGTTTTTTAAAACTCACCAAATTAGTACAGAAGAGGCACAAGTGGAGAGCCAAGTAAGCACTATTTTTGAAAGTAGTGGCACTACAGGCGAAAATGTTAGTCGTCATTATGTAAAAGATGTAGGGTTTTATTTGCAAAATGCCGAAAATATTTTTAATAATTTTTATGGAGATTTGTCAGACTATCATTTATTGGCATTGTTGCCGTCTTATATGGAACGTCAAACTTCGTCTTTAGTCTATATGGTGCAGGGCTTTATGCAAAAAACAAGCAGTTTTTCGGGCTTTTATCTACACAATCACGAAGAATTAGCTTTACAAATCCAAAAATTACAAAAAATTACAAAAAATACTAAACAAAAAGTATTATTGATAGGGGTTACTTTTGCCTTATTAGATTTTGCAGAACAGTTTTCTATTCATTTTCCAGAGCTACTTGTAATGGAAACAGGTGGCATGAAAGGACGCAGAAAAGAAATGTTGCGGGAAGAAGTACATCAAATTTTAACTAATTCTTTTAGCTGTCCTAAAATTCATTCCGAATATGGTATGACCGAATTACTTTCTCAAGGGTATTCCAAAGGAGATGGAATTTTTAGTCTGCCAAATACTATGCAGTTTTTTTTACGTAATATTACAGACCCTTTTGAGTTAAATGGAAATTTTAGAGATGGAGGAGTAAATATTATTGATTTGGCAAATGTAGAAAGTTGTGCTTTTTTGGAAACCAAAGATATTGCTTGTTTTGCTAATAATAATAATAATACATTTAAAATAGTAGGTAGATATGACAATGCCGAAATACGAGGTTGTAATTTGTTGGTTTTATAAACTTTGTCTTGCCTGCATTTTGCTACCAATTTATAAAATTTATACAAATCAATTAAATGATAAAAATCAAGTTTTTTGTTAAAATTACTCATTTATATTTATTGGCATAAAGCCAGCAAATAAGTACAATTTAAAAATATGGAACAACTAAAAAAACACCAAATTGCTATTCTTATTGTTGTTGTCTTTTTTTTACTTGGCAATACAATCTATGAAAAAGTAAGAACTACTAACGAAAGCATAGAAAATTCAAAGTTAGTAGATATGTATGATTTGCCTCTGCCCGAAAAAGCCGATTTTTGCGGAGAGCCTGTGCCTTTGTATGAGGCAGAAGTACGCGAAAGATTGGATAGAGAATTATTAATTAATGCAAACTTGCATGCCACTACAATTTTGATTATCAAACGTGCCAATCGTTGGTTGCCACAAGTCGAGGCTATTTTGAAAGAGGAAAATGTTCCTGATGATTTTAAATACTTGATGGTCATTGAAAGTTCGGTTTCTAATGCCGTTTCGGGAGCAGGTGCCACAGGTTATTGGCAGATAATGAAACCGACTGCCAAAGAACTCGGTTTGGAACTCAATGCAGAGGTAGATGAAAGATACCATGTTATTAAATCTACGAGGGCAGCCTGTCAATATATCAAAAAATCTTACCAAAAATTTGGCTCATGGACAAATGCAGCAGCCTCGTATAATATGGGTTTGTCGGGTATGATGCGGGCTTGTATCAAACAAAAAGCACGTTTCTATTATGATTTGTTGTTGAATCAAGAAACAAGTCGATATGTTTTTAGAATTTTGGCATTGAAAGAAATAATGCAATCTCCCAAAAAATATGGTTTTGAGATTTCTGCAACTAATCTTTACAAGCCTTACACTCTCAAAAAAATAGAAATAGATACTACAATTACAAGTTTAATAGATTTTGCACATAGTCAAGGCGTGAGTTACAAAAGCCTAAAAACATACAATCCATGGCTGATTAGCGACAAACTTACCATTATACAGGAAGAGGGAAAACCAAAACGGAAATATATTTTGGAATTTCCTATAGATGCACCTTTTCGCAAAGATGATAGTTATTTGCAAAAACAAGTTTTACCTGCTGAAGATACACTAAATAAAGAGGAAATTAAATAATGTAACGTATAATTGTAGTACGTAGTTTTAGTTATGTACTACAATTATTAGTTCAAATAATAGATTTTTGGGTTGTGGTAAAAAATGTATGATAGATTAAGTTAAGGACTGATTATGTATTGATAAAGTTATCAATCATTTAACCAGCCTCGACTCCTAAACCAAAAGTAGATGCCAACAGCAATCGCAATCATAGAACCCCAAACATAGTGATAACCAAATCTCCATTTTAATTCGGGAATAATTTCGAAATTCATTCCATATAAACCTACAATAAAACTTAAAGGCAGAAAAAATACCGAAAAAATGGTCAAAACTCGCATTACTTCATTGGTGCGGTGCGAAGCCAAAGACAAATGTATGTTTAGCAAATTGGTAGCATTTTCTAAAAGTTGTTCCGAATTATAGTATAGTTGTTCGGATATATCTACCAAATCTTGCAAATATGGTGGCTCTGGACGTTGCATAATTCCTCGCTTGATGAGGTTTTCGTGAAACATATAGAGCATTTTTTTATAGACTGTAGTTCTTCTTCGCAACAAATACATTTTTTGAATGATAGAGGCAGGCGTAGTGCCTGCAAAAATTTCTTTTTCATATTCCTCTATTTCTTCCATAGCATTCAAAATAGGATTTTCATACGTTGCTATAATAGCAGCCAATAAATCTGTAAGAATGGCATCAGACATTTGCGAATGACGATTGGCAACTTTCCACTTATTTCGCAAAACCTTCAGATAATCGTGGTCAGAACGGTGAACTGTAATAATAAAATTAGGGTGCGAAAAAATAGCTAATTTATTAGTAAGTTTACGAACTGTATCTCCGTTTAAATCTGCCGAATAATCGTAAGAACGGGTAATAAAGAAACAAACATCATCTATTTGTTCAAATTTTGGCAAATGTTCAGGCTCTAAACAATCATGGACAGAAGTAGAGTGTAGGTCATACTGCACAGACACCTGCGACAACTCTCGCAAAGTAGGGTCTATGAGATTTATCCATTCAAAGGAATTAGTTTCGGTTTTTTTGACAATAATTTCAATCATTGCATATAATTTTGACAAAAGTAATAATATTTGGCATTATTTAGGCTTAAAAATAGAATAGAATTTTTTTTTTTATTTATTTGACTTTTAATTTATTTTTTAACTAAAAATGTTATTTTTGTGCCATTGCTAACAATACTACTCTTATGAAAATTATTGCAATTGGGCGTAACTATGTGGCTCACATAGAAGAACTCAAAAACGAAAAACCAGATTCGCCTGTCATTTTTGGCAAACCAGACACTGCCTTGTTGAAAGATAATGCACCCTTTTATATGCCCGATTTTTCGCAAGAAATTCATCATGAGGTAGAATTGGTGCTTAAAATTAACAAAGAAGGCAAAAATATAGAAAAACAATTTGCCCACAAATACTATGAAGAAATAGGTTTGGGAATAGATTTTACAGCACGTGATTTGCAAGACAAATTAAAAGCTAAAGGATTGCCTTGGGAAATTGCCAAAGCATTTAATCACTCGGCACCCGTATCCGAATTTGTACCTCTTACAAATTACAAAGAACTAAAAAGTATTAGCTTTGATTTGTTGGTAAATGGCGAATTGCGTCAGCACGGAAATACTGCGAATATGTTATTTAGTTTTGACGAAATTATTAGCTATGTTTCCAAATTTTTTACCCTAAAAAAAGGAGATTTAATTTTTACAGGAACTCCAAGTGGCGTAAAATCTGTAAAAATTGGAGATAGATTAGAAGGATATATCGAGGGGACGAAGTTTTTTGATTTTGAAGTAAAATAATATTGACTCATAAAATTATCATAATTTGTAGCATAGACTTTAGTCGGGGACGCCTAGTCCAATGCTATTAAGCTAAGAAAAATATTTAAACTGCCTTTTTAGCCCTGTAAGGGCGACATATTTATAGCAAAAACAGTCCCAACTCCTCAAAGTGCCGTAGGCACGAAATAGGTTTCGTGCC